>SLDH01000335.1 GCA_007125415.1 Roseovarius sp. | reverse complement strand
CGTCGCGCCGGCTTAGGCGCACCCCTTTTTCCGATGGTGTCGAGGCGCAGGGCGTGCGCGCCTACACCGTCTATAACCGGATGCTGCTGCCAACGGTTTTTGAAAGCGTCGAGGCTGATTATCACCATCTCAAGCGCCATGTGCAGGTCTGGGATGTGGCTTGTGAACGCCAGGTGGAGCTGCGCGGCCCCGATGCGGGGCGCCTCATGCAGATGCTGACCCCGCGTGATCTGCGGGGCATGACCGCGGGGCAATGCTATTACGTGCCCATTGTTGACGAGACGGGTGGCATGCTCAACGATCCGGTCGCCGTGAAGCTGGCCGAGGATCGGTGGTGGATTTCGATTGCCGACAGTGATCTGCTCCTTTGGGTGAAGGGAGTGGCAAACGGATATCGCATGGATGTGCTGGTGGACGAGCCGGATGTCTCGCCACTGGCGGTGCAAGGCCCGAAAGCGGATGAACTGATGGCGCGGGTTTTCGGCGATGGTGTCAGGGATGTGCGGTTTTTCCGCTACGGCATCTTCGATTTCGAAGGGCGTGACATGGTGATCGCCCGGTCGGGTTATTCAAAGCAGGGGGGCTTTGAGATTTATGTGGAGGGCAGCGATATCGGCATGCCGCTCTGGGAGGCGCTCTTTGCGGCGGGGGCCGACCTGCAGGTGCGCGCGGGATGCCCCAACGCCATCGAGCGCATCGAAAGCGGGCTGCTGAGCTATGGCAATGACATGACCGATGACAACACGCCGCATGAATGCGGGTTGGGCCGGTTCTGCAACACCCATACGGCGATCGGTTGTATCGGGCGCGACGCCTTGCTCAGGGTGGCCAAGGAAGGGCCGGTGCAGCAGATCAGGCCGCTGGCCATCGATGGCGACGCGCTGCCCGGATGTGACCGCCCCTGGCCGGTCTACGCGGATGGAAAGCGCGTGGGGCAGGTTACATCGGCGGCGTGGTCTCCGGATTTCGGGGTCAATGTCGCGATCGCGATGCTTCGGATGACCCATTGGGATCCGGCTACCGTGGTCGAAGTGGAGACACATCCGGCTGGCATGCGGCGCGCGACGGTTCAGTCGGCGTTCTGGAACTGAGCGGGGGTCGGGAAAATTCGGATGAATTTTCCCGCGCCTTCGGCGAGAGTATTTTTGGCAAAATGAAGGAGAACGATATGTTCAAGGCTCTGGTGGTGGAGAAAGACGAGGAAAGCGGCAAGACGAGCGCCTCGGTTCAGGATCTGGTGATGGAGGATCTGCCCGAGGGCCAGGTGACGGTGGCGGTGGAGTATTCGACCGTGAATTACAAGGACGGGCTCTGCATCGGGCCGGGCGGTGGGTTGGTGCGCAGCTATCCGCATGTGCCCGGCATTGATTTCGCGGGCACGGTCGAGGCCAGTGAGGACGCCCGCTACAGCCCCGGCGACAGGGTTGTTCTGACCGGCTGGCGCGTGGGCGAAGCGCATTGGGGCGGGTATGCGCAGAAAGCGCGCGTCAAGGCCGACTGGCTGGTGCCGCTGCCCGAAGGCCTGGATGCGCGCGCCGCCATGGCGGTGGGCACGGCCGGGTTCACTGCCATGCTGGCGGTGATGGCGCTGGAGGATCATGGCCTGGAGCCGGGGCGCGGTCCGGTTCTGGTGACCGGCGCGGCTGGTGGTGTCGGATCGGTGGCGACGGCGATTCTGGCCAATCTGGGCTACGAGGTGGCCGGTGTCACCGGCCGACCGGAGACGGAGGAATATCTCAGATCCCTCGGGGCGGCACAGATCGTGCCGCGTGAGGAACTCAACGAGACCACCAAACGCCCGCTCGAGGCCGAAACCTGGGCGGGCTGCATCGATGCGGTGGGCGGCGCGATGCTGGCGCGGCTGCTGGGCCAGATGAAATACGGCAGCTCGGTGGCGGCTGTCGGGCTTGCAGGTGGGGCCGCGCTGCCGGCAACGGTGATTCCGTTTCTGCTGCGGGGGGTGAATCTTCTGGGCATCGACAGCGTGATGCAGCCCTATGACAACCGGGTGCGCGCCTGGCAGCGAATCGCGCGCGACTTGCCGATCGAGAAGCTCGAAGCGATGATCCAGCCCGCCACACTGGCCGATCTGCCCCGACTGGGCGCGGATATCCTCAAAGGGCAGATCAAGGGCCGGGTCGTGGTGGATGTCAACGGCTGATCCGGTGATCCGGCTCGCGCGGGCCGAGGACTGGCCCGCGCTCTGGCCGCTTTTGCGCACGGTCATTCGCGCCGGTGAAACCTATGCGATCGCGCGGCGGACCTCCGAGGCGGCCGCGCGACATCTCTGGCTTGAAGGCCCGCGCGCCTGCTATGTCGCCACGAGCGGCAAGGTGCTGCTCGGCACCTATTACATCAAGACCAATCATCCGGGTGGCGGTGCGCATGTGTGCAATTGTGGTTACATGGTTCTGGAGGCCGCGCGCGGACAGGGGATTGCCGCCGCGATGTGCCGCCATTCGCAACGTGAGGCGATCCGGCTTGGCTACAAGGCGATGCAGTTCAACCTGGTGTTGGAGAGCAATCAGGGGGCGATCCGCCTCTGGGAGCGGCTGGGCTTCGAGACAGTGGGGCGTCTGCCGCGCGCTTTCGACCATCCGCGCCATGGTCTTGTGGATGCGCGTGTGATGTACAAATGGTTGATCGATGAGTGAGCGAGGCCGGCCTGCGCTTGCTGATCGGCGCCGGCAATGCGGCGCAACATCGGTCGGGACCATTCGGGGAGGCCGAAGCGCCGATGGTCCTGCTTCACGGTTTCCAGCCACGGGAAGAAAAGGTGAGCTCCGGACAGAGCGCGCCCTCGCGTGCCGGGCGTTCAATCGCCAGGCATCACCAGCCGCGAAAGCGCGGTGCGCATGTCATCG
>SLDH01000278.1 GCA_007125415.1 Roseovarius sp. | reverse complement strand
GGAACTGACCGTCAATACCGGCAAGGGCTATGTTGCGGCGGACAAGAACAAGCCCGAGGATGCGCCGATCGGCCTGATCCCGATCGATGCGCTTTACTCGCCGGTGGTCAAGGTCAGCTATGAAGTGCAGCCAACCCGCGAGGGGCAGGTGCTCGATTACGACAAGCTTACCATGAAGATCGAGACCGACGGCTCGCTCACCCCGGATGACGCGGTGGCCTATGCCGCGCGCATCCTGCAGGATCAGCTTTCGATCTTCGTGAATTTCGATGAGCCTGAAAGTGCCTCCCGTCAGGATGAGGATGATGGTCTGGAATTCAATCCGTTGCTGCTGAAGAAAGTCGATGAACTGGAACTGTCCGTGCGTTCGGCCAACTGCCTCAAGAACGACAATATCGTCTATATCGGCGATCTGATCCAGAAAACTGAAGCGGAAATGCTGCGGACCCCCAATTTCGGGCGCAAGTCGCTGAACGAGATCAAGGAAGTCCTGTCCGGGATGGGCCTGCATCTGGGCATGGATGTGGATGACTGGCCCCCCGACAACATCGAGGATCTCGCGAAGAAATTCGAGGATCAGTTCTGAATGTGCTGCGGGCCGGAAAAGAACTGGCCCGTAACCCCTAAGAAGACCGGGCAAGTGCCCCAAGGAGAGCGGCTGACACGCATCGGCCTGCCGGACAAAGCAAAATGAAAAGGAATCAGAAAAATGCGTCACGCAAGAGGATATCGCCGCCTTAACCGCACCCATGAGCACCGTAAGGCGCTTTTTGCGAACATGGCTGGCTCGCTCATCGAACATGAGCAGATCAAGACAACCCTGCCCAAGGCCAAGGAATTGCGCCGCGTGGTGGAAAAACTGATCACCCTGGGCAAGCGCGGCGATCTGCACGCGCGCCGTCAGGCGACAAGCCAACTCAAGCAGGACATGCACGTGACCAAGCTCTTCGATGTGCTCGGCCCGCGCTATGCGGAACGTCAGGGCGGCTATGTGCGCGTATTGAAGGCCGGTTTCCGCTACGGTGACATGGCCCCCATGGCGATCATCGAATTCGTTGATCGTGACGTGGATGCCAAGGGCGCAGCCGACAAGGCCCGCACCGTCGCCGAGGAGGCTGCCGAAGACTGATCACCTGCCCGTGCTGGCCTGTTGGCCGCAAAGCCAAGCCCCCATGCAGCCCGCGCGGGGGCTTTCTTGCTTGGGCCCTACGCTTGCAATCGGGCGCACAGCGGCTCATATGCAGAAACGCAACAGCCGCCGGAGAGCCGATGTTTCGTGCCGCCCTCGTCAGTCTCGTGATCCTTGCCATGCCGCTCTGGGCTACGGCGCTCTGGTCGGAGACCCGCGTGCCGCATGACCAGGCGGAGATTTCGCTGGGCTTTGCTCCGGTGGTGAGAAAGGCTGCGCCGGCTGTGGTGAATATCTATGCGCGACGCATCGTCAGCACCCGGTCCAGCCCGTTTGCGGGTGATCCGTTCTTCGACAATCTCTTTCGCGAATTCGGCGCGCCCCGTCAGCGCGTGCAGAACTCGCTCGGCTCGGGTGTCATCCTCGATGCGGCGGGCATCGTCGTGAGCAATTACCACGTGGTGGGCGAGGCTACCGATATACGGGTGGTGCTCAATGACCGTCGCGAATACGAGGGGCGCATCCTGCTGGCTGATCAGGAAAGCGATCTGGCAATTCTGCAACTCGACGGGGCGCAGGAGCTGCCTGCTCTGGATTTGCGAAACAGTGAGACCGTCGAGGTGGGCGAGTTGGTTCTGGCCATCGGCAACCCCTTCGGCGTGGGACAGACCGTGAGCAGCGGAATTGTCTCGGGGCTTGCGCGCTCGGCTACGGCGCTGGGCAATGCACGCGGCTATTTCATTCAGACCGATGCACCGATCAATCCCGGAAACTCGGGTGGTGCGCTGGTGGATATCAATGGCGATCTCATTGGCATCAACACGGCTATCCTGTCGCGTTCGGGCGGATCTGACGGGATCGGCTTTGCCATCCCTTCGGCGCTGGTGGCCGAGTTTCTCGCTCAGGCGCAGGCTGGCAACACGCGCTTCGCGCGGCCCTGGGCGGGTGTGACCGGGCAGTCTGTAACGGCAGATATGGCCGAGCCTTTGGGGCTTGACCGGCCGGAAGGGGTGATCCTGTCGGATCTGCATCCCGCCAGCCCCTTGCGCGTGGCCGGGGTCACCCCGGGCGATGTGATCACCGCCGTTGACGGCTCCGAGGTGAACACTCCCGCCGAGATGATCTATCGAATGTCGGTGGCCGGGTTGGGCGGTCAGGCGGTGCTGACACGGTTGCGGGGCGGAGAGGCAGACGAGGTGATGATCGATCTGGTTGCCCCGCCTGAAAGCCCGCCGCGTGATACGCGGCACGCAGGCCCGCGCAGCCCGATCCCCGGCCTCACCTTGAGCCGGGTCAATCCCGCGGTGATCGACGAATATGGCCTTGCCTCGGGCAGCGAAGGCGTGGTTGTGGAAGAGTCCGGCGAGATCGGCGCGCGCCTTGGCCTGCGGCGGGGCGATGTGCTGCTTGGCCTGAACGGCCAGCGCATCGAAAGCCCGGCTAAGACGCTTGCGCTCCTCGATGAGGCAAGCGGCCGCGCGGCCCTTCAATTGCGCCGAGGCGGCCGTAACGTGACGCTGCGATTCAGGCTCTGAGCGTGGCGGATCTGTTTGACACCGAAGAGACAGGCGCTGACGCTTCCGGGCCACGCCCGCTGGCCGACCGGCTGCGACCCGGCAGGATGGCGGACGTGATCGGGCAGGATCAGGTGCTGGGGCCGGAGGCGCCATTGGGGGCGATGCTTGCCTCGGGGCATCTGGGCTCGCTCATTTTCTGGGGGCCGCCCGGTGTGGGCAAGACCACGATCGCGCGCCTTCTGGCGGATGAGACAGACCTGCATTTCGTGCAGATCAGCGCCATCTTCACCGGGGTGCCCGAGTTGCGGAAGGTCTTCGAGGCGGCCAAGCACCGCCATGCCAACGGGCAGGGCACCCTGCTCTTCGTCGATGAGATACACCGGTTCAACAAGGCCCAGCAGGATGGTTTTCTGCCGCATATGGAGGATGGCACGATCCTGCTCGTGGGGGCAACGACGGAAAACCCCAGCTTCGAGTTGAACGCAGCCTTGCTGAGCCGCGCGCAGGTGCTGGTGCTGGAGCGGCTCGAACTTGCCGATCTGGAGCGTCTCGCGCAGCGTGCCGAGCGGGAGTTGGGCCGCACCTTGCCGCTTGACGGGCCCGCGCGCGAGGCATTGCTTGAAATGGCCGATGGCGATGGCCGTGCGCTGCTCAACCTGATCGAACAGGTGGCCGGATGGGGAAGCGAGACCAAGTTGGACGGTGAGGCGCTGGCCCGGCGGCTGACACGGCGCGCCGCCCTCTATGACAAGTCGGGCGATGCGCATTACAATCTGATCTCGGCGCTGCATAAATCCGTGCGCGGCTCTGACCCCGATGCGGCGCTCTACTGGCTGGCCCGCATGCTCAAGGGCGGCGAGGACCCGCGCTATCTGGCCCGAAGGATCACGCGGATGGCGGTGGAAGATATCGGGCTGGCCGACCCGCAGGCGCAGGCGCTCTGCCTGCAGGCATGGGAGACCTATGAGCGGCTTGGCAGCCCCGAGGGCGAGCTGGCGCTCGCGCAGGCGGTGACCTATCTGGCGCTCGCGCCCAAGTCCAACGCGGCTTATGTGGCCTACAAGGCGGCGATGAAGTCCGCCGGCGAGACAGGCAGCGCACCGCCGCCGAAACACATCCTCAATGCCCCGACATCGTTGATGAAGGAACAGGGCTATGGCGCGGGATACGCCTATGACCACGATGCGGAAGACGGATTTTCCGGGCAGAATTACTTTCCCGACAACCTCAGGCGACCGGTTTTCTACCAGCCGGTCGAGCGTGGATTCGAGCGAGAGTTGAAAAAGAGGCTCGACTATTTTTCGAAGCTGCGGCTCCGCCGGGAGTGACGCAAACCGCCGACAGGACTTCACGAGATGTCGTTTTTAGAACATGTCTCGAGAGCCCTGTTCGGACGGTTCACGCATTTCTGACATGAATTCATTTCAAAATCGGTGGATTGAGGCTTTTGATTTAAGAAATACTGAATTAAGGTAGGAAGTTGTAGAAGGTTTGAAAATTTCGTGGTTTTCTTGGCTGATGTCGGAAACAGACTATGAAATCGTCCGGCTAACCGCGCAAACTGCGTGGATGGGCCGAACCAAACATGGCGGCCGACATGGGATGCTCAGGGAGATTTGACGACATGACCATGCATCAGGGGACACTCACAAGATCGCGCGATTGCGCTGATGCTGCGAGGCCGGATGCGCCTTTGTGCTGGCGCGACAATCTGGGCGCGGGTGATTGACGGCTGGTGGTCTGTTTGCAGACAGATAAAGCCGACCTGCCGGCCAGCCTTCTTGCAGGATACGAAACAGTGAAGACCTCACGGATCGGAGGGTTGATGGCGGGTTTGGTGCCTGCCTCCCTTCGATTGCGTCATTCAGAATGTCCGCGGCACGGATCGCGTGGCGGGCGAAATCCACTCAACTAATCAACATGGGAGACAACCATATCATGAAAAAAGACCAGCTGATGCTTGATCGCCTGGCCGATGCTGCCCGAGAGGGCAAAATCTCGCGCCGGTCGTTCATGAACTATTCGATGGCCGCGGGGATGACCGCGTCGGCCGCGACAGGGCTTTGGGGAACGCATGCCAAGGCCGAGCCCAAGCGGGGCGGCACCTACCGTGTGGGGCAGCATGACGGAAACAGCTCCGACACGCTCGACCCGGGCCTGCTGCAATCCAACTTCGAGATTTCGCTGGTACACACGATCCGGTCCTTCTTGACCATGATCAACGCCGATGGGACACTCGGCCCCGATCTGGCAATGGAATGGTCGGCCACGCCCGATGCCAAGGAATGGACCTTCGTGCTCAACCCCAATGCGACCTTCCACAGCGGTCCGAAGGTGACGGCAAATGACGTGATCGCCTCCATGAACCATCACCGGGGCGATGATACCACATCGGCGGCCAAGGCGCTTCTGACAAGTGTCGAGGAGATCAGGGATAATGGTGATCACTCCGTTACATTCGTCATGTCAGGCCCCAATGCGGATCTGCCATGGCTGCTGACCGATTATCACCTGCCCATCTGCCCGGCAAATGAGGACGGAACGATCAACTGGCAATCGGGTGATGGTAGCGGACCCTACAGGGTGCTTGAGCTTGACTTCGGCGTCGGCGCAACCTTCGAGCGCTTCGAGGACTGGCATGGCGAGGGTGCCTATTTCGATGCGCTCGAGTTCCAGGTCATCAACGACCCGAACGCCCGTCAGACGGCGTTGATCACGGGCGATGTGGATGCCGCGAGCCTTCTCGAGAACCGCACGCTCGCGCTGCTCGAGCGCAACCCCGATATCGAGGTTGACAACGTGGCCTCGGGCCAGGCGATCACCATGCCCATGCATTGTGACACCGCACCGTTCGACAACTTGGATGTGCGCATGGCGCTCAAGCTGGCGATCGACCGTGAAGATATTGTCGAAAAGATCACCTACGGTGCGGCCACGGTCGGGAATGATTTCCACCATTCGCCGGCGATGCCCTACTTCCCCGAGGATATTCCCCAGCGTGAATACGATCCCGAACAGGCGGGCGCACTTTGGCGCAAGGCCGGCATGGAAGGCCAGACCGTCACGCTCAGCACTGCCGAGTCGATCACGACCGGTGCCGTGGATGCGGCGATTCTCTACTCCGAGCATGCTCGGGAGGCGGGCATCAACATCAGGGTCCAGCGTGAGCCGAATGACGGCTACTGGGCTGATGTCTGGCTCGTCAAACCCTGGTGCATGGTGACCTGGGGTGCGCGCCCGACGCCGGATGTGATGTACACGCTGGCTTACAAGTCGGACGCCGCATGGAACGAGTCGCGCTGGCAGAACGATCGATTCAACGAGTTGCTCCTGCAAGGCAAGGGCGAACTCGATGACGTGAAACGCGCCGAGATCTATGCCGAAATGGGGAGAATCTCGCGCGATGACGGGGGTACGGTCATTCCCTACTTCCCCAACTTCGTCTACGGGCGCCGCAAGCATACCCGCCGTGGCGAGCATCTCTCACCGGCATGGCAGATGGATGGCTACCGCCATGCCAGTCGCTGGTGGTTCGATACCTGAACATGCGATCTGCCCCGGTGCCATAACGGCACCGGGGCTCTTCTGCTCCCCCGCTGCTCCAATCGGCGTGGAAGCGGCCCGAAAACAGGCAAACGGGGGAAATATGGTTCGAGGCTGGCTGTCCTGAGACGTGTCCATTGACCGACAACGATTTTTCCTCAAAGCTTGAAAAATAATAGCCCTACAGGGAGGGACTGATGGGAGACATACTGAAGCTCGTTGGACAACGGCTCGGTTTCGGATTGGGCATCTTGCTGGTGATCTCGCTGATCATCTTCTTCATGGTGGAGTTGTTGCCCGGTGACATGGCGCAGGCCGTTCTGGGACAGGGTGCGACCGAGGAGAACCTTGCAGCCTTGCGCCGGGAAATGGGGCTCGACCGGCCCGCCCTCGTGAGATATTTCGACTGGCTGGGCGGCGCGATATTCTTCGATTTCGGCAGTTCCGCCATAACGGGCGAGCGGGTGTCCGCGGTCATCGGCCAGCGTTTCATGAACACGCTTTTCCTTGCTGCCTATGCCGCCGTCATCGCGGTGCCGATCGCGATCACGCTGGGCGTTCTCGTGGCGTTGCTGCGCAACACGCTCTTCGACCGCGTGGCCAATGTGGCGACGCTGACATCGATCTCCTCCCCCGAATTCTTTCTCGGCTACATCCTCATCCTCTTCTTCGCGGTGAAATGGGGCATGTTCCCGTCCATCGCCAGCCTGAGTTCAGGCATGGATTTCGGCGAGTTGCTCTACCGCACCTTCCTGCCGGCACTGACTCTCGTGCTCGTGGTGGTGGCGCATATGATGCGCATGACCCGCGCCGCGATCATCAACCTGCTCGCTTCACCCTATATCGAGATGGCCCGGCTCAAGGGCGTGCCGCCCTGGCGCGTGATCGTGCGTCATGCGCTGCCCAACGCCTGGGCACCGATCATCAACGTCGTGGCGTTGAACCTCGCCTATCTGATCACGGGGGTTGTGCTCGTGGAGGTGGTGTTCGTCTATCCCGGGATCGGTCAGGCGCTTGTCGACGCCGTGTCGAAGCGTGACTTCCCGGTCGTTCAGGCTTGCTGTCTGATCTTCGCTGCCACCTTCATCCTGCTCAATCTGGCGGCGGATGTCGGGTCCATTCTCACCAATCCGCGTTTGCGGCACCCGAAATAAGGAGGCACGAGCATGAGTGCATTTGTCATCATCTACTATGCCATCCTTTTGGCGGTCTCTTGTCTTGCGGCTTACTTCAACCAGAGGACGATCTTTCTCGCGGCCTTCTCGCTGACGCTTGTCTCCTTCGTGCTGGGGATCGTCGGCGGAGTGCCCGCGCTGCGCTTTGTCGCCATCTCCGCAGTGGTGCTGGGTGCTGCCGCGATGATCTCCTTTGCCTTCCGGGAGTTCCTGATCGTGCTGGCTCCCAAGGAGTTGGCAAAGGAGTTGCGCACCGCGCCGCTTACTGCGGCCTTCGGGATGTTCGTGATCTTCACCTATGCGGTGGCAGCCATCCTCGCGCCATGGATCGCGCCTTATGGCGAGGCACAGGTGGTCACGTCGGCCTTCGCACCACCTGACAGCAATTTTCTTCTGGGCGCTGATCAGCTCGGGCGCGACATGTTCTCGCGGCTTGTCTATGGCACGCGCAACTCGGTGGGGCTGGCGCTGACCGCGACGACGGCGGCCTTCATCCTCGGGGCTAGTGCAGGGCTTCTCGCGGCAACCAAGGGAGGCTGGCTCGATCAGATCCTGGGGCGGATTGCCGATGTGATCATGTCGATCCCGTCGCTGATTTTCGCCCTGCTGATGCTGTCGATCTTCGGCCCCTCCGTCACCGTGATCATCTGTGCGGTTGCCATCATCTATGCGCCTCGGGTCTTTCGTCTCACCCGTGCCGTGGCCGGCAACGTGGTCGTGATGGATTATATAGAGGCAGCGAAACTGCGCGGTGAAGGCACGTTCTATCTGATCCGGCGCGAGATCCTGCCAAACTCGACCGCACCTCTCATCGCCGAATACGGGCTGGAGTTCTGCTTCGTGTTCCTGCTGGTCGCGGGTCTCAGCTTTCTTGGGCTGGGGATTCAGCCGCCCACGGCCGACTGGGGCTCGATGGTGCGCGAGAATGCGACACTCATCTCGTTCGGTGAAATCACGCCACTCATCCCTGCGGCGGCGATTGCGCTGCTCACGGTGGGTGTCAACTTCGTCGTTGACTGGATGCTGTTCCGGTCTTCAGGCCTGAAGGAGCAATAGACATGAGCAAGAAAGACGTTCTTCTCAAGATCCGAAACCTGAAGATTCAGGGCTACTCGAATGAAACCTGGGTCGACATCATCAAGGGTGTGGATCTGACGCTTCACCGTGGTGAGGTGATGGGGCTGATCGGCGAGTCTGGCGCAGGCAAGTCCACCATCGGGGCGGCCGCCATGGGCTATGCCCGTGATGGCACGCGCATCACCGAGGATTCGACTATCGAATTCGACGGGATGGAACTGACCACCGCCACGGAAGAAGAGCGCCGTGCGCTGCGGGGCAGCCGGATCGCCTATGTGGCGCAATCGGCTGCCGCCTCCTTCAACCCGGCGCACAAGCTCATCGACCAGCATACCGAGGCACCGCTGCAGTACCGCATCAAGAAGCGGATGGAGGCGCAGGAAGATGCCGTGGATCTCTATCGCCGCCTGCGCCTGCCCAACCCCGAGGAGATCGGATTTCGCTATCCGCATCAGGTCTCGGGCGGGCAGCTTCAGCGCGCGATGACTGCGATGGCGATGTCCTGCCGGCCTGATCTGATCATCTTCGACGAGCCGACGACCGCGCTCGATGTGACCACCCAGATCGAGGTGCTTGCGGCGATCCGTGATATTGTTGACCAGTTCAACACGGCGGCACTCTACATCACCCACGATCTCGCGGTGGTGGCGCAGATGGCGGATACGATCAAGGTGCTGCTGAAAGGTGAAGAGGTCGAGGAGGCGCCCACGGCCCAGATGCTCGATAATCCGAAAGAGGATTACACCAAATCCCTCTGGGCGGTGCGCAGCTTTACCAGCCCGCAGCGCTACCGGCCCACGGATGGCACACCTCCGCTCATATCGGTCAAGAATGTGGATGCCTCCTATACCGGCGGGGAGAAGGTGCTCGATGACGTGTCCTTCGACATCTACGAGGGCATGACTGTCGCCGTGGTGGGCGAATCCGGCTCCGGCAAATCGACGACCGCGCGCGTGATCACCGGGCTCCTGCCGCCCAGCAAAGGTGAGGTGCTGTTCAAGGGCGAGCCTTTCCCGCCTGATTACCGGCAACGGAGCCGCGAAGAGCTACGCCAGTGCCAGATGATCTACCAGATGGCGGATACGGCGCTGAACCCCAAGGTGCGGATCAGCGAGATCATCGGACGGCCGGCACAGTTCTATTCCGGCCTGAGGGGCGTGAAGCTGAAGAACCGGGTGGACGAATTGCTCGATCTGATCGAGCTTGAGCCCTCGCAGTATTACAACCGCTATCCGCCCGAGCTGTCAGGGGGCCAGAAACAGCGTATCGGTATCGCGAGAGCACTGGCGGCCGAGCCTACCTTCATTGTCTGTGACGAGGTGACATCTGCGCTTGATCAGCTTGTTGCCGAGGGCATTCTGCGCCTGCTCGACCGGCTTCAGGACGAGTTGAAGCTTGCCTATATGTTCATCACCCATGATCTGGCTACCGTGCGCTCCATCGCGGATGAGGTGGTGGTGATGCAGCACGGAAAGGTGGTGGAGCAGGGGCCGAAGGAAGAGATGTTCACTCCCCCGCATCACCCTTACACGGACCTTCTTCTCAGTTCCGTGCCGGAGATGGACCCAAACTGGCTCACAACCTTGCTGGAAGAGCGTGGCGTGGACAATGTGGGCGATGCGGCCCTCGCGCAGATCAGCCCTGATGATGAGAAGGTTGCGGGCACGAAAGTCTGATATGTAAACCGGAAAGGGGCGGCCTTCACAGGCCGCTCCATCTGTTTGAGCTCACCGGGTATGCTAGAGAATTGCGGCCGCAGAGCCGAGCATGGCCCCGATCAGCACGAGATAAAGGATCACCACCGACTTCCAGGTGGCGCTGTGCATACGCAATTCACGGATCAGTTCATCACGGGTCATCTTGGCCTCCTTTGCTTGGGGTATGATGGTGAAACGAAAAACGCCGTGTGGACATGTCCACCCGGCGATCTCGGTTTTTCGGGTTGAAACGCGGATCGCAGGGACCCGCAGGAATGGGGGTCAGGCGGTGATGGCCATGGCCGACAGGACCAGCGTCCCGAGGAGTGCCGCATAAACGAGCGCCACCGCTTGCCAGCTGGCGGAGTGCATACGCAGTTCGCGGTTGAGTTCATCGCGTGTCATCTTTGCCTCCGCTTTCCAGGATTGGGCCGGGTGCCTGTTTCTTCTGAGCCTCAGATAAGCGTTTATTGTGGCGATGCAATGGCAAAATCCACCAGAATTCATGCTCTTTTTGCAACCCTCATCTGCATCCGGGGCATACAAGGTGTTCTTGCTTGATGGCCCTGCGCGACACCGTGATTTCCGTCATGCCATCACATCGATATCGAAGGTTGTTCTTTTGCCTGAAGTCTATCCTTTGATCGCGTTATGGGTAACTTTTGGGAGGGAGTTTCGCGTCTAACGTGTATCTTTTCATTTCTCGCTGATCTGCGCACCCTCGGCTTGGTCAAGTTGAGTCGAGAGAGCGAAGGATGATGAGTGAACACATC
>SLDH01000134.1 GCA_007125415.1 Roseovarius sp. | reverse complement strand
TCGCGCGAGCCCGGACCCCTGGTCAGATTGGGCGCGACAGCGACATTATACCCAAGGTGGAAATTGCCCAGAGGGGCAGGGGCACTGTCGAAGTCATCGGCGTTGGTGCAGGCCGCGATCATCAACAGAACGGCAAGACATGCTGATAGACGGTGCATCAAGACCTCGCAGGGTGGCGCCCGATTGCGTTACAGAAATCTCTAACGGGGCGCAATGAGTTGCCCGAACGGTGCATGGTCCTATCTGCCGCAGGGGAGACAGGAGAGAGCCATGCCCACGCCTGGATTGCCGGTTCATGCGGCGCTGAGCACCGAGCCGATGGGCATTCTGGCCAGTTGGAGTGCTGCGCGTCGGAACCTGCTCGGCATCATCCCGGAAGCCGCGACGCGTCAGCCCATTGTCTCGGGGCGCACGGGCAAACGCTGGCACATGGTAACCGACCCGGAGGCCATTCGCGCGATCCTGCTGGACAAGGTCGATCTCTACCCGAAATCGGAAGTGACCAAAAGCCTGCTGCGCCCGGCCATCGGCGAGTCGCTCTTCATTGCCGAAGGCGCCAACTGGCGCTGGCAAAGGCGCAGCGCTGCCCCTGCCTTTTCCCATCGCAACGTGACCAACCTCGCCCCGATCATGAGCGCCGCCGCCGAGCGTAGCGCCGAACGCATCGCGGCGGCCGGCCGGCGCGCAGTCGATCTTGTGGAGGAAATGGTGCGCACCACCTTCGATGTGATTACCGAGGTGACCTTTTCGGGCGAGGGCGGGATGGAGGCTGAGGCCGTGCATGCCGCCATCGACGCTTACATCACCGAGGCCGGGCGCGTGTCCTTTTTCGATGTGCTTGGCCTGCCTGACTGGATCCCGCGCCCGGGGCGGGACCTCGCCATGCCGGATATGGAGCGTACAAGGCAGATCGCCGACACCGCCGTGGAGGCGCGCCGCGCGCGCGGCCCGTCTGCCGTGCCCGATCTGCTGGATCTCCTGCTCGCCGGGCAGGATGCCGAGACCGGGCGATACATGAGCACGGCAGAGCTGCGCGACAATCTGCTGACCTTCATCGTGGCCGGGCACGAGACAACGGCGCTCACCCTCGCCTGGGCGCTCTATCTCTGCGCCTTCGATCAGGACGTGCAGGATCACGCCCGCGCGGAAGCGCAGGCGGTGCTGCGCGGCGGCAGTGCGGCATCGGCTGATGATCTGCCCCGTCTGCCCTATATCCGCCAGATCGTGGATGAGGCGCTGCGCCTCTACCCGCCTGCGGCGATGGTGTCGCGCACGGCCATGGCGCAGGACAGGCTTTGCGGTGCCGAGATACGCCCGGGGGATACGGTGATCATCCCGATCTATGCGCTGCATCGCAGCAAGCTGCTCTGGCAGGATCCCGACAGCTTCCGCCCCGCGCGCTTCGCCGATCGCAAGGCCATCCCCCGCTACAGCTATCTTCCCTTCGGCGACGGCCCGCGCATCTGCATCGGCGCCAGCTTCGCGCTGCAGGAGGCGGTGATCATTCTCGCAACGCTGCTGTCGCGCTTCCGCTTCACCCCGGTGCGCGGGCGGGACCCGTCGCCCGTGCAGATCCTGACCTTGCGCCCCGAAGGTGGTGTCTGGCTGGAGGCGCAGGCTATGCAGGCAGCAGAATGATGCCTTGTCGCTTCCGCGCTTGATCAGCCATTGCAAATGTCGCGCCACACCGGCAGAGCTAATGCGCAACATCAGCAAAGGAGCCTTTCGCATGTCCGAGATCATCCGCCACCATGTCGGCGACCGCATGAGCCAGATCGTCACCCATAACGGCACCATTTATCTCGCCGGTCAGGTGGGCGCCCCCGGTACCAGTGTCACCGAGCAGAGCCGCGCCTGTCTCGAGCAGATCGACACGCTTCTGGCCGAGGTCGGCTCGGACAAGTCACGCATCCTGCAATGTGTGATCTGGCTGGCTGACATGGCCGATTTCGCCGAGATGAACGCGGTGTGGGACGCATGGATTGCCCCGGGCCACACACCCGCCCGTGCCTGTGGCGAGGCCAAGCTCGCCACGCCGGAATATCTTGTCGAATTCATCGTGATCGCCGCGCAGAAGTAAGGCCCGGTGCTTGCCAAAGGGCATGGCCGGGGTGAGCAACCCGGGTCGCGCCCGGCCTCACCCCGGGGAGGGCGCGTTTGCGACGGTTGGAAAAGCCCGAACGCTGGACGTGTTTGGCTGCCATCCAGCACGGCAGCGCAAACGATGCAAAGCGCTCACCCGAGGTCGGGCGCGGCCCTTCGCGCGCCTCGCATGCCGCGCTGGATCTGCTCAGCCTTTCGCTGAATCGAAAGGGTATTTCCACATCTGGCTTGATGTGAGTCGGGATACATATTGTTGAAGGAGGCCCGCATCGATGACGGGGCCGCATTCGGACGACCTTCGGGAGCGCGGTGGGCCACGACACCCTCTGGCGGTTTCTGCGCGGCTGCGGGTTCAGTTTCAAGAGAAGACACTGGTCGCCGGCGAGCGCGAAGGCCCCGATCCGCCGCGGCTGGTCTTCATTGATGAAACATGGAGGAAGACAAACATGGCACCGCTGCGGGGCTGGGCGTCCAAGGGCGAAAGCCTGCCCGGGGCGGCCCCCTTCGGACATCGGAACACCTCCACCTTCATCGCCGCCCGCGCCTTGACCGGATCGACGCGCCCCGGGTGTTCGACGGCCCGGTGAAGGGCGGCATCGTCCGGACCTATGACGAACGCGCTCCGGTCCCGCCCCTGCGTCCGAGCGCTGGCGTGGCGCGGAACGGTTTACCGGCTCAAGGCGCCTGGAGGAGGGGAGCCAGGCACTTTCTCGGCCTCCTGTTTTCATGATCTCTGACAGGCCCTTGTTTCATGGAAATTATTCCG
>SLDH01000112.1 GCA_007125415.1 Roseovarius sp. | reverse complement strand
GGGGCAAAAGGCGCTGGAGGGCACGCAATGAAACACGTCACCGAATTCCGCGATCCCGCACTGGCCAAGGCGCTGCTGGCAGAAATCGCGCGGCTGTGCGACCAGATCGGGGCAACCCGCGAAAAGCCTGTGCATATCATGGAAATCTGCGGCGGCCATACCCATGCGATCTTCCGCTTCGGCCTCGACAAGCTTGTGCATGAGGGGATCGAATTCATCCACGGCCCCGGCTGCCCGGTCTGCGTGCTGCCCATGTCCCGCGTCGATGAATGCATCGAGATTGCCGAGCGCGCGGGCGTGATCTTCACAACCTTCGGCGATGCGATGCGCGTGCCGGGCACGCGCGGATCGCTGATGCAGGCGAAAGCGCGCGGGGCCGATATCCGCATGGTCTATTCGCCGCTCGATGCGCTGGAAATCGCGCGGCGCAACCCGGAGCGCGAAGTGGTGTTCTTCGGATTGGGGTTTGAAACCACCACCCCCTCGACCGCTTTCGCCATTCAGGCCGCCGCCCGCGAGGGGCTGGGAAATTTCAGCGTCTTCTGCAATCATATCACCGTGCCCGAACCCATCCGTACGCTGCTGGGTGATCCGCATATGACACTCGACGGTTTCATCGGGCCGGGCCATGTCAGCATGGTGATCGGCACACATCCTTATGATTTCATCGCGCAGGAATTCGGCAAACCGATTGTCGTGGCAGGCTTTGAACCGATCGACCTGCTGCAATCCGTGGCGATGGTGCTGCGACAGGTGGCCGAAGGGCGGGCCGAGGTCGAAAACCAATATGCCCGCGTGGTGCCGGAACATGGCAACCCCGCCTCGCTTGCCGCGATTGCCGATGTGTATGAGCGCCGCCCGTCCTTCGAGTGGCGGGGCCTGGGCGAGATTGACGCGAGCGGGCTGCGTATCCGGCCTGACTATGCCGGTTTTGATGCGGAAGCGAAATTTGGCGTGGGCTATGGGGCGGCGGGTCCGCGCCATGTGCCTGAACCAGAGGGCTGCGCCTGCGGCGCGGTGATGACAGGTCGGATCAAGCCCACCGCCTGCCCGCAATATGGGCTGGGCTGCACGCCGGAGACGCCGCTTGGGGCGCTGATGGTCAGCTCTGAAGGGGCCTGCGCGGCCTATTGGCAATATGGTGGCGCACGCGGCGCTGCGGCGTAACGGGCCGAAAGGTCTTATTGAGTATTTTTGGCAAGAAAATGAGGCAGGAATGGCACTGCGCGACAGCCATGTGACCATGGCGCATGGGGGCGGCGGGCGCGCTATGCGTGACCTGATTGACGAGGTGTTCACCTCCGTCTTTCAGCCCCCCGGCATGGAAGATCAGGCGCGGCTGATGGACGCCGCGCTGCAGGAACCCGGCGCACGGCTGGCCTTTACGACCGATGGCTATGTCGTCTCGCCGATGGAATTCCCAGGCGGCGACATCGGCAAGCTGGCGGTCTGCGGCACGATCAATGATCTGGTCGTGGGCGGCGCGCGGCCGTTGTGGTTGTCAGCGGGTTTCATCATTGAGGAAGGCACCGAAATAGCCGTTCTACGCCGGATCGTAGCCAGCATGGCACGCGAGGCAGGGGCGGCAGGGGTGCGCATCGTCACCGGCGACACGAAAGTTGTCGAGCGTGGTGCGGCGGATGGGGTGTTTATCACCACCTCTGGGATTGGGATCATCCCGCCGGGGCGCGATCTGGGTGCACGGCACATCCGTTCCGGTGATGCGATCATCGTCAATGGCACATTGGGCGATCATGGGGCTGTGATCATGGCCGCGCGCGGGGATTTCGCGCTTGAAACGGAGCTGGCATCCGATTGCACTGCCCTGCATCGTGTCATGCAGGCGGCTCTTGCCGCCGCGCCCGATCTGCGTGCAGCGCGCGACTGCACGCGCGGCGGGCTGGCATCCGCGCTGAATGAATTGGCAGGCGAGGCCGGGTTGGGTATGGTTCTGGAGGAAGCGCAAGTGCCGCTGCGCGCGCAGGTGCGCGGGTTATGCGAAATTCTTGGTCTCGATCCGCTTTATCTGGCCAATGAGGGCCGGTTGGTCCTGTTTGTGCCTGTGGAACAAGTGCAAGGAGTTCTCGCGGCCATACATGCGCTGCCCGAGGGCGTGGGCGCGGCTGTGATCGGCCATGTCGTCGCGGCGCATCCCGGTCAGGTTCAGATGCATAGCAGCCTTGGTGGCAGCCGAATTGTCGATATGCTGATCGGGGATCAGTTGCCTCGTATCTGCTAGAATAATAACGATTAGGCTGAAACCGCGCGCTTAGGCCGTGCATCGCCGCTCCCACGGTCCGGCGATGCACGGTGACCTGCGACCTTGTTCCCTCGCGGAGTAGCTCAACTTGATCGGGAAGCACACTTAATCGGATAATGGTCATTTTAAGGCGTCGCGCCTATTTGGAGAGGCAAACAAAGCCCGAATTCCTCGCTTTATCGTGCTGCCCGACCGACACGGCGATTTAGTCAAACAAACGCAAGGCTTCTGTGCAATGCAGATGCTGAGACTACGAAAGAACATATCCTCGAGGTCGGATTCCCCAAAGCGGCACGTCGGGGTACTTCGGAAACCTTTCGAGCTGCACCACAATGCCATCAGTTAGAAATTCACTTTCGAATGTCGCCACTTTCGCCGTTCTCACATGCCCATGCCACGAGAATTGCAGACTACATTCCACACGGTGTCATAGTTGCTCCCCATGCCGAAAGTTGCTCCAATCTGATCTTTTCCGTTCATGCAAGCTCTGTTGATGCAAAAAACAATTGTTCTGAAGCCTGATGAGCGACAACCAACTTGGCCGGCACCGTCAGCCAAGTTGGCCGGTGGCCCCAACCGGAGGGAGGGCGTAGCCCGACTGTAGGTTGGGGCCACCGGCGCGGCCCTCTTTGAGGGGGTG
>SLDH01000389.1 GCA_007125415.1 Roseovarius sp. | reverse complement strand
CGGGTCCTACCCCGTGTCGTTTCGTATCAGCAACATGCGCGGCATACATGCCGATGCGATGGCCGAGTATTTTCTGGCGGTGGTCCTGCATTTCGAAAAGAACCTCGATCATTTCATCACCTCGCAAGCCCAGACCAACTGGTCGCGTCGGCCTTTGGGCCAGATCAGTGGAAAGCGGCTGCTGGTCTGCGGGGCGGGGGCTATTGGCCAGCGCGTGGGTGAGGTGTATTGTGCCCTTGGAGGCACAGCCGATGCAATCGCGCGCAATTTTGGGTCGCGTCCACCCTTCGGCGCGGTGTTCGGTCTGGACCAGGTTTCCGAGCGGATCGGAGAGTATGATCATGTCTTCTGCGCGCTGCCGCTGACCGATGAAACGCGCGGGGTGTTCGGGCCGACAGTGATTGGCGCAATGAAACCCGGCGCAATCTTCGTCAATATCGCGCGGGGCGAGCAGGTGGATGATGCCGCCCTGATCGCCGCTTTGCAGGCGGGGCATCTGCGCGGCGCGGCGCTCGATGTGTTTGCGACAGAACCTCTGCCACCGGGGTCGCCTCTATGGTCGGCGCCGCGCCTGCTGATCACGCCCCATGTATCTGGACTGTTCGACGGTGGGCATGACCTGGGACTCGATTTGGTGCGGCGCAACATGCAGGCTTTTCTGGCCGGTTCGCCCATGGCGAGCGAAGTTTTTCCGGATCGGGGATATTGATGACCGAAGCCGACAAAACCAAACACGACAGTGTGGATTTCCTGTTCATCGCCGCCAATTCCCGGTCGTTGGCTGTCAACCGTAAGCCCGTGATCATGGCGCTTCAGCAGCGCGGCCTGTCGGTCGGTGCGCTGGTGCCGGACGAAGATTTTCTGGATGACCTCAGGGCGCTGGATGTCACGGTCTGGCCCTATGCGCTCGACCGTCACGGCATGGGGGTCATGGCTGAAATCCGACGCTTTTTCGATATGCGCCGTCAGATACGCCAGATCGGACCCAAGGCAGTGCTGGGCTATGCGATCAAGCCGGTGGTGCTGGGTATTCCGGCGGCCCGGCTGGCCGGGGTGCGTGAAACCTACTGTCTGGCCACGGGGCTAGGCTATCTCTACGGTCCGATTTACGGCAAGACGCGCATCATCCGCTGGGCCGTGACCCAGCTTTTTGCCGTGGCAGGCGCGATGAGCCGGGCATTTTTCTTCCAGAACCCTGATGATTGCGCCGAATTGCGCCGCAACTGGGCGTTCCGGCGCTTCGTCAAATCGGTGGTGGTAAATGGATCGGGGGTGGATGTTGGCGAATTCCCTGCCTCACCCGCACCAAGCGAACCGTTGACATTCCTGTTCATGGGCCGTTTTTTGCGCGAAAAGGGCATCTACGATCTGGTCGAGGCCGCGCGGATCGTGAAGGCCCGCTTCCCGCAAGCGCGGATCGTCGCACTGGGCAGTCCGGACCCGACAGTGCGCAATTCGATCTCGCAGGCCGAACTGGCCGCGTGGCAAGAAGAGGGTGCGGTCGAATTCCCGGGCCGGGTGCGCGACGTGCGGGCTTATCTGCGAGCGGCCTCGGTCATGGTTCTGCCCTCTTATTATCGCGAGGGGATCCCGCGCACATTGCTTGAGGCGCTCAGCACCGGGCGTGCGATCATCACCTGCGATTCTGTCGGCTGCCGCGAAACGGTCGAGCCGGGGCAGAATGGCTGGCTGATCCCGCCGCGCGACCCTCAGGCGCTGGCCGAACATATGTGCCGTTTTCTCGAACAGCCCGACCTGATCGCCACCATGGGCAAGCGCAGCCGTGAACTCGCCGAGGCGCGGTTCACACAAGAGCATGTCGCAGGCCAGATGCTGGCCGAGATGCAGATCGCGCAATCCGGTGACGGGGTGCCGGCATGACTGAGGGTGCCGGTAAGGCGCGCCTGCTGGCGGTTCTGGTACAGGCCGTGCCGCATCATGCCCGATGGGCGCTGCGCGGGGGCGCGGACGCTGTTGACCGGTGGCTGGAAACCGATGGTGTCAAGGACCTTGACCTCTGGGTGCATGCCGAGGATCTCGACGCCTTTTGCGCAGCGCTTGCGCCGCATGTGAAGGGCGTGATCTCGCTCGAATCCGATCCTCGCTGGCTGCGCCATGTGGTTTTCGTGATGTCGGATGACTGTGGCGGTCAGTTGCTCGATATCTCTTATGGGGACCTGACGGTGGGCGCCGCGCTGACCTGTCCGCAGGATATGGTGAGCACTGCGCCCGCGTCGCATGGCCCTGTCCTGAGCGGCGTCAGCGTCATGGCTGATCTGGTATTGCGCAAGCTGATGCGGGGCAAGCTGCCGCGCAAGGATCAAATGGCCGAAGCCCGCCACGCTTGGCAGGATGCCGCGCCGGAGGTGCAGGCGCAGTGGCTTGCCGCGCTGGAGGCGGCGCTGGGTGCTCGATTGATGGCACGGGTTCGGGGGCTGCTGGAGGGGGCCAAGCCGCAGCGGCGCGACCAGATCGCGTTTGTTATCAGCGCGCTGAACGCATCCCGCCGCCGCGCTGGCCTGTCGCTGATGCTGCGCCGGCGGCGTCGGTTTGCGCCCGGCAGGCCCGCGCGCACGCTGTTCAAGCGCCCGATGGCGCCGGTTCTTGTGGCAGTCGAGGGCACCGATGCTGCGGGGGAGGTACAGCTTATGTTGCATGCTCTTGGTGTGCGCTCTGTCGCCTCGGAAAATGCAGTGGCAAGCACAGGTCGTATGCTGCGTGCTGCCGTCCTTGGCCAGACGGTGATTGCCACACAAGAACAGATTCACAAACTGCCGCGCCGGGCAGGCCGTCTTTTCGGCGGCCCCCTGCCGCTCGACCTGGCGGGCCATGCGTCAGCGGTCGCCGACTATCTGGCCGCGGCGCATCGCTGGTATATCGACATGCCCGATGGCGCTCGCAATCTCGT
>SLDH01000121.1 GCA_007125415.1 Roseovarius sp. | reverse complement strand
TGCTGAGGGCCGCACCGGAAAGGGCGTGAGGCTGGTGGACGGGCGCTGGAACCACAAGGAGCTGCGCGCGCTCTACTTCACCGATCTCGAACAGCGATTCGGATTGGTGCAGCTTTCCACCGGAGATCTGCTGCGCGCCGCAGTGGCGGCGGGAACCGAGGCCGGCATGGCAGCGCAGGCTGTCATGGAACGCGGCGAGCTGGTCAGCGACGAAATCGTCCTCGCGATCCTGAGCGAACGGCTGAGCGCGCCCGATTGCGCGCAAGGTGTGATCCTCGACGGCTTCCCGCGCAGCACAGTGCAGGCCGAGGCACTGGAGACGATGCTGGCGGCGCGCGGACAGTCGGTGACTGCCGCAGTGGCCCTTGCCGTCGATGATGCGCGCATGGTCGTGCGGGTGACCGGGCGTTTCACCTGCCGGTCCTGCGGCGAAGGATATCACGACATCTTCAAACCGACGCGGGTGCCGGGTGTCTGCGATGCCTGTGGCGCGCAAGACATGCAGCGCCGGGCCGATGACACCGCGAGGACCGTGATGGCGCGGCTTGACGCCTATCATGCCCAGACCGCCCCGCTTCTGGCCTTCTACGAAAGCCGGGGGGTGCTGAACACCGTGAATGCAATGGCCGGTATCGATGCGGTCGCAACAGAGCTTGAGCAGCTTGTGAGAGATCACAGCCTGTGAAGAGAGGTGCCACCGTCGCGAGAGGCGACGGTGAGCCGAAGGTTGAAACTCGAACGGAGGAGGAGCGCCGGAATGGCGGATCAAACAGAACAAACCAAACATGGAGACAAGACAGGCTACTGGGCTGTCAATATCCGTATCATATTGATAAGCCTTGCAATCTGGGCCCTTGTGTCCTTCGGCTTCGGTATTTTGCTGCGCCCGGCGCTGTCAGGTATCGAGATCGGTGGAACCGATCTGGGCTTTTGGTTCGCACAGCAAGGCTCGATTCTCGTCTTCCTCGCGCTGATCTTCTTCTACGCATGGCGGATGAACAAGCTTGACCGCGAATATGGCCAGGAGGAATAGACCGTGGACCAGTTTACCCTGAACCTGCTCTTCGTGGGCGCGAGTTTCGCGCTGTACGTGGGCATTGCTGTCTGGGCCCGTGCGGGCTCCACCAGCGAATTCTACGCGGCCGGGCGCGGTGTGCACCCGGTGACCAACGGAATGGCGACCGCTGCTGACTGGATGTCGGCGGCTTCCTTCATCTCGATGGCCGGGCTCATCGCCTTTACCGGCTATGACGGCTCGTCCTATCTTATGGGGTGGACAGGCGGCTACGTGCTTCTGGCGCTTCTGCTCGCACCTTACCTGCGCAAATTCGGCAAGTTCACCGTATCCGAATTCATCGGTGACCGTTTCTATTCGCCCACGGCGCGGATGGTGGCGGTGCTTTGTCTGATCATTGCCTCGCTGACTTATGTGATCGGTCAGATGACGGGCGTGGGCGTGGCCTTTGGCCGGTTCCTCGAGATCAGCAATACCGCAGGTCTGCTGATCGGCGCCTGTGTGGTCTTTGCCTATGCGGTTTTCGGCGGCATGAAGGGCGTGACCTATACGCAGGTGGCGCAATATTGCGTGCTGATCCTCGCCTACACGATCCCGGCGATCTTCATCTCGCTGCAACTGACCGGCATGCCGATACCGCCGCTCGGGCTCTTCTCGCAGACCGTGGATGCAGAAGGTGTCAAGTCCGGTGTCTATCTGTTGACCACGCTCGATGAGATCATCACCGATCTGGGCTTTTCCAGCTATACCGAGGCGCACAGGGACAACCTGAACATGGTCCTGTTCACCTTGTCGCTGATGATCGGCACCGCGGGCCTGCCGCATGTGATCATGCGCTTCTTTACCGTGCCGAAAGTCTCGGACGCACGCTGGTCGGCGGGCTGGACGCTTGTCTTCATCGCGCTGCTCTATCTCACCGCTCCGGCTGTGGGTGCCATGGCTCGGACCAACATCACCACGATGATGTGGCCCGAAGGCGCCGCTGGCCAGGCCGTCTCTCTGGAGGCGATCGAGAACGCGCCGGAATACGAATGGATGCGGACATGGGAGCAGACCGGTCTTCTCGGCTGGGAAGACAAGAATGGCGATGGCTACATCCAGTATTACAACGATCAGAACGAGGATATGGCCGAGAGAGCCGCGGCTGAAGGCTGGGAAGGCAATGAGCTGACCAATCTGAACCTCGACATTCTCGTGCTGGCCAACCCCGAGATCGCCAATCTGCCCGGATGGGTCATCGGCCTTGTTGCGGCAGGCGGGCTTGCGGCTGCGCTTTCGACCGCGGCAGGCCTGCTTCTGGCGATCTCCTCTGCCGTGAGCCATGACCTGCTGAAAGGACAGCTGATGCCCCGCCTGTCGGAGCGCGGAGAGTTGCTTTCGGCGCGGCTTGCCATGGCGGCGGCTATCGTCGTGGCCACGATACTGGGGCTCAATCCGCCGGGCTTTGCGGCGGAGACGGTGGCCCTTGCCTTCGGCCTTGCGGCGGCATCGATCTTCCCCGCACTGATGATGGGCATCTTCTCCAAGCGCGTGAACAATGTCGGCGCTGTCGCGGGGATGGTGGCAGGGATGCTCTTCACGCTGACCTACATCTTCATGCACAAGGGGTGGTTCTTCATTGCAAACACCGCGATGTTCCCCGACACGGTCGATGGCTCGCTGCTGGGCATCCAGTCCACCGCCATCGGTGCGGTCGGCGCGGCGATCAACTTTGCGGTGGCCTATGCGGTCTCGCTGTCCACCAAGGACACACCGCAGGAGATCAAGGACCTGATCGAGAACGTGCGCACGCCTTCCGGCGCGGGTGCGGCTGTCGATCACTGAAAAAACCGGGGCCAGCGGCAAGATCGCCGCTGGCCCCACGATTTGCGGCTTTCAGCAAGCCTGCAAATGTAGGAGG
>SLDH01000319.1 GCA_007125415.1 Roseovarius sp. | reverse complement strand
CCTTCCTTCTTCTCGGGTTGATCGGCTGCGCCCTCACCCTTTTCGGCTTCGATCTCGGCCTCGGCCGCCTTGAGCGCCTCGGGCTCTTGCGCCGCCTGCTCTTCGGCAAGGCGCTTTGCCTCGGCCTCGGCCTCCTCCGCCGCCGCAGCGGCTGCTTCTTCAGCGGCTTTCGCGGCGGCTTCGGCCGCGGATTTCAGCGCCGCGGGCAGGATCGCGTTCTCCGGAAACGGTTTCTTGACCGCATCCTTGATCGTCACCCATCCGCCCTTGGAGCCGGGAACGGCACCCTTGACCATGATCAGGCCCCGGTCACTGTCGGTGCGCACGACCTGCAGATTCTGGGTGGTCACCCGGGCAGCGCCCATGTGCCCGGCCATTTTCTTGCCCTTGAACACCTTGCCCGGATCCTGGCATTGGCCGGTGGAGCCGTGAGAACGGTGGCTGATCGACACACCATGGCTGGCGCGCAAACCGCCGAAATTGTGTCGCTTCATGGCACCGGCGAAGCCCTTGCCGATGGAGGTGCCGGAGACATCCACGAACTGCCCTTCGAAGTAATGATCGGCGGTGATTTCCTCACCCACAGGGATCATCGCTTCAGGCGCCACGCGAAATTCCGCCACCTTGCGCTTGGGCTCCACCTTGGCCACGGCGAAATGGCCGCGCATCGCCTTGGAGGTGCGCTTGGCCTTGGCTGTGCCGGCACCCAGCTGAACGGCGCTGTAGCCGTGCTGCTCGGGCGTGCGGTTGGCCACGACCTGAAGCTTGTCGAGTTGAAGAACGGTCACAGGCACCTGCTTGCCGTCTTCCATGAAAAGCCGGGTCATGCCGACTTTCTTTGCGATTACACCAGAGCGCAACATCTGCCTGCCCTCCTCAAACCGAGATCTGAACATCCACACCGGCAGCCAGGTCGAGCTTCATGAGCGCGTCCACGGTCTGCGGCGTGGGATCGACGATATCCAGCAGGCGCTTATGCGTGCGGATCTCGAACTGATCACGGGATTTCTTGTTTACATGCGGGCTGCGCAGAACGGTATATTTCTCGATCTTGTTCGGCAGCGGAATCGGTCCCCGCACATCTGCGCCCGTGCGCTTGGCGGTGTTGACGATTTCCTGCGTGCTGGCATCGAGAACGCGGTAATCGAACGCCTTGAGCCGGATGCGGATATTTTGGCTTTGCATTTGTCTAGCCTTTCACGGCGTGTGGTGTTGATAGGAGGAAGGCCGAACCATCCGGCCTCCCTCGTCGAACCCCTTGGGGTATTGGCCTATTCGATGATCTTTGCGACGACGCCTGCGCCGACGGTGCGGCCGCCTTCGCGGATGGCGAAGCGCAGCCCGTCTTCCATGGCGATGGGCGCGATCAGTTCGACGCCGAATTTCAGGTTGTCACCCGGCATCACCATTTCCGTGCCCTCGGGCAGCTGCACCGTGCCGGTCACATCCGTGGTGCGGAAGTAGAACTGCGGGCGGTAATTGGCGAAGAACGGCGTGTGGCGGCCGCCCTCTTCCTTCGTGAGGATATAGGCCTCGGCCTCGAACTTGGTGTGCGGCGTCACCGATTTGGGCTTGCACAGCACCTGGCCGCGCTCCACGCCCTCACGGTCGATCCCGCGCAAGAGCGCGCCGATATTGTCGCCCGCCTCGCCACGATCGAGAAGCTTGCGGAACATCTCCACGCCCGTGCAGGTGGTCTTCTTCGTGTCGCGCAGGCCCACGATCTCGATCTCGTCGCCCACATTGATCACGCCGCGCTCCACGCGCCCCGTCACCACCGTGCCGCGACCCGAAATCGAGAACACGTCCTCCACCGGCATCAGGAAGGGCTGATCCACCGCCCGCGCCGGTGTGGGGATATACTCATCCACCGCCGCCATCAGCTTGCGGATGCTCTCCTCGCCGATCTCCGGGTCACGCCCCTCCATCGCCGCCAGCGCCGAGCCGGGGATCACCGGAATATCGTCGCCCGGATACTCGTAGGACGACAGAAGCTCGCGGATCTCCATCTCCACAAGCTCCAGAAGCTCCTCGTCATCCACCTGATCCACCTTGTTCATGTAGACGACCATGTGCGGGATACCCACCTGACGGCCCAAAAGGATGTGCTCGCGCGTCTGCGGCATCGGACCGTCGGCCGCGTTCACCACCAGAATGGCGCCATCCATCTGCGCCGCACCCGTGATCATGTTCTTCACGTAATCCGCATGGCCCGGGCAATCCACATGCGCATAGTGGCGCGCATCGGTCTCGTATTCCACATGCGCCGTCGAGATCGTGATCCCGCGCGCCTTCTCCTCGGGCGCGCCGTCGATCTGGTCATAGGCCTTGAAATCGCCGAAATACTTCGTGATCGCCGCCGTCAATGTCGTCTTGCCGTGGTCAACGTGACCAATCGTGCCGATGTTCACATGCGGTTTCGAACGGTCAAACTTTTCCTTTGCCATGGGTCTGGCTCCTTTTTGTCCTTTGGGTGGCGGGGATCCCGCCTTACGGGTGGTGGGTAGGGCGGGGTCTCCCGCCATCCCGTTATGCGTATTTCGACTGGATCTCTTCCGAAATGTTCTGCGGGACCGGATCGTAATGCGAGAACTGCATCGTGAACTGCGCCCGACCCGAAGACATGGACCGCAACGTGTTGATATAGCCGAACATGTTGGCGAGCGGCACATTGGCGCTGATCGCGATGGCATTGCCACGCGGCTCCTGCCCCGAAACCTGCCCGCGCCGTGATGTCAGATCGCCGATCACGTTGCCCGTATCAGGGTGAATCCCGGGAAGCGCCAACCCTTCCGGTATGACCACCGTTCCACCGGCGGCAACCACCCACTGGCCCACACGGCCCAGAGCCGCGGCAGCCTGTGCCGGCAACGGCCCATGAGTCAGCAGACCCAGGCGCATCCCCGCCAGCCCGGTGGTCGTG
>SLDH01000090.1 GCA_007125415.1 Roseovarius sp. | reverse complement strand
TGATCGATCAAGGCACCAAGCTCCCCTGTGGCGAAAGGCAGGCTGGCATGGCCACTTTCCGCAGGCGGCACGAAAAGGCCATTGTCGGTTCTGTGAACCACCGCAACATTGCTGCCGGTTCCGATCCCCATGACAAGACGCGCGGCCTCTGCCGGTGGCACTGCACCCTCGAACAGGACCATGACCTGCCCCGGGTGCACATCATCCAGCGCGTAGCCCTGCGCCTGAATGTCGTTGATCAGCCTCACATGTGCGGCACCGGTGGCTTTGGCCAATTCGGCGCTGTCGATGATCCAATCGTGATTTGTCAGCTTCGCCCTGCCGCTGCGCACCGGCCCTGCCACTCCGGCACAAACCCGTGTCACCTTGGTATCCTTCCAGTCGTCAAGGTAGTGGCTCAGCAGAGATTCAAGGCCGCCGAACCGCGCATTGGGCAGGGTCCGCTGGCTGTCTTCGATGAGAACCCCCGCCTCCGCCAGACCCAGCCGCGTGTTGGTCCCGCCCACATCGGCCAGCAGCCAGCGCTCGGCCATCGCGTCATTTGCGGGCGTCGGCACACGAGGTCTCCGCCAGGAACTGCACGTCAAGGCCTGCCGTGGCAAGGGTTTCGGCCGCATCGGCATCCGCAAAACCTTCCCGATAGCCGAAAGACGCATCGCGACGCTGCAAGGCCGATTTGAAGCAATTCACCGTTGCGGCCATGGGAAACTCCTTTGGGGATCAGCGGGCGAAGCCCCGACCGGGCGAGCATAGATGCGCGGACAGGCGCAGCCAAGAAACACGGTGGGGCAGCACTTTACAACCCGGGAAAAACCATCGACAGATATGCGCCATGAACATGCATGCCAAAGGTCTTCTCGTCACCACGCTTGGCGTGCTTTGCGTTGTACCGGATTCGCTTTTCGTGAAGCTGATCGTGGCCGACCCAATGGTCACCGCCTTCTGGCGCGGCATGACATCGGGGGTGATGATCCTCATCGGATTGCTGATGGTTCAGGGCACACGCGGATTTCACGCGGTTCTGACAAGCGGCTGGCCCGGGTGGATCTATATCATCCTCATCGGCTCCACGGCGCCCGCCTTCGTTCTGGCCGTCACCCATACCAGCGTTGCCAACGTGGTGTTCATCTTCGCCTCCATGCCGGTCTTCGCGGCGATTTTCGGCCGGGTGTTTCTGGGAGAAACAATACGCCCGCGCATGATCTGGACCATGCTCGTGGTCATGATCGGTCTTGCGATCATCGCCTATGGATCGGGCGAGTCCGAGGTGGCCTCCTGGAAGGGTGATCTGATCGCGCTCTATGTCTCCGCCGCCTATGCAGCGGCGCTGACAGCCGTGCGCAAGCTCAAGTCAGTTTCCATGATCCCGGCCATCCCCATCGGCTATATCGGCGCGGCCTTGCTCTTGTGGCCCTTCGTGGAGCCGATGGCGCCCGTGGCGGTTCAATGGCCGCTGTTGCTCGGTCACGGGGCCTTCATTGCCATTGCGACCTGCCTGCTCACAATGGGCCCGCGCTACATAAGTTCGGCCGAGGTATCCTTGCTGATCTTGCTTGAATCGGTGCTGGCGCCCCTGCTGGTCTGGGCCGTCGTGGGCGAAAATCCGGGCCGCTGGGCGATCCTCGGCGGGGCGGTGGTGATCGGTGCCCTTATGGTATCCAACCTCGTGGCGCTCAGACGCAGGCGCGAGATCCAGCCCCTCTGAGGCAGCCTGCTTTCATTGTTCCCAAATACTTCCGCCGGAGGCGGACCCGCTCGTCTCGGATGTCGGCCCGGTCAGACCGGATATCCCGAATCTTGCGTCTTGCCGTACAAGCACACGCTCAGAGATCGGGAGCTATGCCCGAAAGTTGGTGACTGCGTGATCAGGCGGCGGCCTGAAGTTGCTTGATCCCGTCCTTAGAGGCAATCCCCTGGACGAGCTCGGGCAAGCGGTTTGCGCCGTCGAGCTTTCGCCATTTGGCCTGCGCTGACATCATCAGCCTGAAGACCATGGCCAGCCCGGTCATCACCTCGCGCTCCGGCAGGTAGCCATGGCGAACGAGACGCGAGCGGCCGTCTTCAGTCTTGTCATCAGCATGGGCGGCAAGAAGAGCGGCCAGCTCCGCTTCCACCGCCTGCTCGATCAGGCGACGCGCGCCCGTGCGCAGGATATCTGTCAGCGGATCGGGCGAAAATCCCGATGGATCAGGCAACGGCGTGATGGTAGTCTTTGTCATGTGGCATATCCTTTTCTCTTCAGAGAATTGACGGCGTCTTGAACACCGCCATGATATGCCGCCCCTCAGGGGCCATCACCAACTTTCAGCTATATATTTCAGAAGTCGGGCTCGACACCCGGCAGCTTCAGCGCCTTTATCAGATCGCGCAATTCCTGCCGCGCGGCAATATTGGAGATATTGAGCTGCTTCACCCCGATGTCCTTGAGATCGAGCAAGGTCAGCCCGCGCGGAAACAACTCCCGGAAGATCACCCTCTCATTGAAACCGGGAGCCGTTCGGAAGCCGATGCGCCTGGCCAAATTCTCCAGCGCGTCGCCCATCTTCTTCTTGTTGACCATCTGCTGTGCGCCCAACCGGTTGCGCACCACGACCCAGTCTATGGGCGGCAGGCCTGCCTGCGCCCGCAACTGCCGCGCGTTCCAGACCATCTCGGAATAGACCGACGGACCCAATACCTTGGTGCCATCCTCGTTGACATGAGCCAGAAGGTCGAAATCGATGAAACTGTCATTGAGTGGCGTGACGAGGGTGTCGGCCAGAGAATGGGCAACCTGGCTCAGCCGCGTATGCGAGCCGGGGCAATCGATCAGGATGAAATCACTGTCGGGCTCAAGCTCGGCAACTGCGGCGGAAAGGCGTCGGTCATAGATGTTCTCCCCCTCCCGCAGGCTGGCCGGATCGACCTCGGGCAGATCGTGATAATGCGGGCTTGGCAGGTCCAGACCGGAAGTGTCGAGAAACCGCGCACGGTTTGACGCATAGCGCCCGAAGGTCTTCTGCCGCAGGTCCAGATCGAGCGCGCTCACCACATGACCCAGGCGCGCCAGTGCCGTGGCCACATGCATCGCCACGGTGGATTTGCCCGCCCCGCCCTTTTCATTGCCGACGACGATGATATGCGCCATGCCCCACTATCCCCCGTGCCTGTCCGGCCTCTGATTTGACCTCTAGAGTATCCGGCCCTTCCTCCCTTGGAAAGGGAGACTTGATCTTGCCACTGAGGCTCCTTCGGGGCGCGGCCGGCGCCTGTGACAGAGTTGGACCAGGCTTACGTCGGGGCTTGATCACAAGGCGCAACCCTTGCAACATCATTCGCCTGCAGAGCGCGATCAGGGTCGATTCCCGTGACCAACATTTTATTCACACCCGCAGCCCGCCTTGGCGTCCTCATCGCCATCGCCGGAGCCGCGTTGCTCACGGTTTTTGCGCTCGTGCTGCATGGCTGGGTGTCCGAGGCCGAAACGGAAGCGTTTATCGCGCCGATACTGGCGCAGGATCTCCGTTTCTGGGTCCAGATCGTCACCGGGCTCGGGGCCTATATGATCTCAGCCTGGCTATGGGCGTTGCGCCCCTCCGATCCCGACCTCACGCTCTTTGCATTGAGCGGGCTTTGCACGTTGGTCTTCACCTTCTCCGTGGCTCCACCGGGTGGCGTGGGCGTGCACCTGCCGATGAGCCTTCTCGATCCGCTCTACCGGATCAACGGTGCCGGCGCGTCGCTCTTCGGGATCGTGATGACCGTGCTCCTGCTGCGTTATCCGGTCCGCCTGCCCGGGCATGGGGGGCTGAGCCTCATCGCGGTGCTGGGTTTTGGTGGCTGGACGGTGCTGGCTCTCGCCGGGCCCTTGGAAGGGCTGATGGTCATTCACAGCATCACCTTTCTCGAGATGCTCTGCATGTGCGCCGCGGTGATCGCGCAATATATCGTCACCCGCAACCGGCCCAAGGACCGCGCGCTGGCGATCTGGCTCGGCATTTCCATCATCATCGGATCGGGCATCTTCATCGCTCTCGTCGCGGCACCGATCGCGCTTGGCTTTCCGCCCTTCGTGGATGAGCGTTACGCCTTTTCTTCATTCCTTCTTGTCTATGTGGGGCTCGCCATCGGGCTGACCCGCTACCGGTTGTTCGAGCTTGGGGAGTGGGCCTTCTATGTCCTGTTCTACGTCTCGGCGGCGCTGCTTCTCATCGCATTGGACATCGCGCTGGTCTTCGCGCTGTCGCTTGATGCGAGCGCGTCGCTTGGTGTCTCGCTGCTGGTGGTGGCCCTGATCTATCTGCCGTCGCGTGACCTGCTCTGGCGCAGGTTCCTGCAACGCAAACCCATGGAGGAACACACGCTCATCCAGTCCGTGATCGACGTGGCCTTCGAAGCCAGCAGCGAGACGCGCGCGCAGAAGTGGAAGCACCTGTTCCAGACCCTTTACGAGCCGCTCGAGATCCGCAGCACCGGGCATGGGGGAAGCGAAGTCGCCATTGCCGATGACGGGGCCAGCCTCTTCGTGCCGGCAACAACGGATATCCCGGCCATGGTCTTGCAGCATCCCTGGCGCGGACGTGGCCTCTTCGGGCCACGCCACAAGCGCAGCGCTGATCATCTTGTGGACATCATGCGCCGCGCCGAGCAGGGCCGGCGCGCCTATGATCTGGGCGCCGCGGAAGAGCGCACCCGTATCGCGCGCGACATGCACGACAATATTGGCTCACAGCTTCTCAGCGCCCTGCATAGCCCGGTGGCGGGGCGCAAGGATATGATGATCGGTCAGGCCCTGAGCGATCTGCGGGACATCATCCGCAATGCCAACCGCCCGGGCCTGCCCGCAGGAGAGGCGCTTGCGGATCTGCGCGCCGAAACCGCCGAGCGTTTCGCGGCGACCGGGATCGATCTGAGCTGGAGCGTGACGGGGGATGAAACGATAAGCCTCGCGCCTGAGACGGCGCTCGCCCTGCGCTCGTTGATCCGCGAGGGGGTGAGCAACATCATCCGCCACGCGACGGCACGCTCAGCCAGAATTGACGTCGCATGCGACGCCGACCACCTCGCCATCGAGATCGGCAATGACGGACCTGGTTTCGACATGGCACGGCTGGAGGATGGCACTGGTCTGCGCAGCATGAGAGAGCGCCTCTCCGGTCTCGGCGGCAGCTTCGAATTGCACAGCGATCCTCGGTCCGACGGCACCACGTTGCTGGCACGCCTTACCCTGGGCACCGGGACGAGCGGACGCGAGGCTGCCGAGTAGGGCCACAAAGGAAACGGCGCCGCCCCGAGAGGCGGCGCCGCTGGGTCCGTGCGAGCGGGATGGGTTCAGAAACCCAGGCCTGCATATTTGTTCTTGAACTTCGACACGCGACCGCCCGCGTCCATCAGGCGGGTGCCTCCACCCGTCCAGGCCGGATGCACGCTCGGGTCGATGTCGAGCGAAAGCGTATCGCCTTCGGAACCGTAGGTGGAGCGCATCTGAACGATGGTTCCATCGGTCATCTTTACGTCGATGACGTGATAGTCGGGATGAATATCTTTTTTCATCGTGCCACTCCTTATGCCGATTTGCCGGACAGGGGCTTGTAGGTGGTATCCTCGGCGATGCGCGCCGATTTCCCGCGACGGGCCCGCAGATAATAGAGCTTTGCCCGGCGCACACGGCCGCGGCGAATGACCGTGATGCTGTCGATATTGGTCGAATAGAGCGGGAAACTCCGTTCAACACCCTCACCGAAGGAGATCTTGCGCACGGTGAACGAGCCGGCAATACCCTTGCCGTTGTTGCGCGCGATGCAAACTCCTTCGAAGTTCTGCACACGGCTCCGCGTGCCTTCGGTCACCTTGTAGCCGACGCGAATGGTGTCGCCTGCCTTGAAGTCCGGTATGTCCTTGCCGAGGGCGGCGATCTGTTCCGCCTCGAGTTCTGCGATGAGGTCCATCTGACCCACTCCTTACAAAAGCTTGCGGTTGGTCCGCAAAGGTGGTTGGCGTCCTCAGAGCTCTTGGTCTTCGCCCGGGTCCGCATCACGCGCCCGCCAGAGATCAGGTCGTCCTTGCTTTTCCGGCCTTGCGGCCTGTCCGGCACCGGCTTCGCATCATCCGCCAGAAGAAAACGGGAATCACAATCGCGGAGCTTTACCAGAATGGCCGGGTGATACAGGGTTCGGCAGAGTTTTCAAGCCTTATCGCATGCCGGCTCCCCGCGAACCGCGACGCCAGCCGATTTCTTCAAAAGAAATCGGACCGGAAACTTTCAAAGTTTCCGGCGCCCCAGCGGATCACTCCTTCTTTTCGTTCTTTTCGTCGCCGCGATAGGCGCGCCACAGGTCAGGCCGACGCGAACGGGTCAGGGCCTCGGCCTCCGAGCGCCGCCATTTCTCGATCTCCCCGTGATGGCCCGACAGCAGGACGGGCGGAAGGGTATGCCCCCGCCATTCATGTGGACGGGTGTACTGCGGATGCTCCAGCAAGCCCCCCGAAAAACTCTCCTCTTCGGCAGATGCCGCATTTCCCAGAACGCCGGGCAGGAGCCGCACTGTCGCGTCTATCAATGCCATCGCCGCCAGTTCGCCGCCGGTCAGAACGAAATCACCCAGCGAAATCTCCTCGATCCCGTAATGGTCGATCACCCGCTGGTCCAGGCCTTCGAACCGGCCACAGATGAGCGTGATCCCGGGTTCAACAGCCAAGGCGCGGGCCCGGGACTGGGTAAAGGGCGCGCCGCGCGGGCTGAGATAGACCAGCGGCGCGCGGGCGGGTGCGCTGGCACGGGCATGATCAATGGCCCGCCCCATGACATCGGCGCGCAGCACCATGCCCGCGCCCCCCCCTGCAGGCGTATCGTCCACATTGCGATGCCGACCCTCACCAAAGGCGCGCAGATCGACCGCCTCAAGCTGCCAGATTCCGTCTTTCAGCGCCTTGCCGGTCAGGCTTTCGCCCAACACGCCGGGAAAAGCGCCCGGCAGCAGGGTGATCACCTGCGCGGTCCAGGCATGGGCAAGCCGCTGGGGCCCCTCCATCAGGCTGCGCGGCTTGAGCGAGGCGGTCAGGGACTTGCGGCCGTGAGACCGGGCGGGAGCGTCAGACATCGTCAGGTCCTTTGCGGGTCGGCCAGGCGGGTCTGCCCCGCGCGGCGATAGCGGCGGAGCACCTCGCGCTTGGCCTCGACCAGCGCCTCATCCGTCAGATCGGAGCGGTTGAGTGCGAGCAGTTCCTCGGCAGCCCCTTCAGGCTGCGCATTCCTCGCCGGCAGGGGTGGCAGGCCCTCGGTGGGAATGTCGAGCAGATCAAGCGCGGCGCCGAGCGGCCCGAGCGGGGACGCGCCACATGTCTCGATCGGGGTCGAGATCACCCGGCCCCGTGAACCGATGCGCGCAGCGACACGCGCGACAACAGCATCGAGTTCGTCCGCGCGGGCGAGCAGGAGACGAAACGCCTCGAAATCCTCCGTGAGGCGCTGCGCGCGCAGGTTCTGATACCACACACTGCGCAACCAGCTTTCGCGCGCGCGTGTGGTAAACCACAGCGTGATCTCCGCCCCGTTGCCAAAGCAGGATTTCAGGACTGCGACAGCCACATTCATCAGCAAGGGGACGGCGTCATAGGAAAGGACACCGCGCAAACCGGGCAATGTGCCACACAGGTCCTCGCTGCTGATGAGCAGGGTCTGCGGGCCGTCCTGCGGAACGGAGGCAAGATCGGCGCGAAACGCAACGGCAAAGCGCCACAGGTTGATCCTTTCGGGCCGTGCCGAGAAACGGCGCGCCGCCCGCGCGCTTTCACGCAGATCGGCGGTGTTGCGAAACTGCAGAAATTCCGACAGGCGCTCCGTCTGCGTCTGCACGCCCCCTTGCAGCGATGAGGTGCCGGTCTTGTGAAAACCAGGATGCAGCAGGATGCGCATGACCGTTACAATGCTCCCTCCGGCGGGTCGGCCACAAGCCGTCCGGCGGCCAGATCCACCGTCGGCACCACGGCGCGGGTGAAAGGCAGCAACACGGAGCCTTTCAGACAAGGCCGGGCAATCTCAAGGAGGTCCGTCGCGCCGTGATTCTGGACCGCCTTCACATGGCCGAGAAGCTGGCCTCCGGTATCATGAACCGCAAGGCCGATGAGATCGGCATGGTAGAACTCGTCATCCGGCAGGTTCGGCAGCGCGCTGCGCGCTGTAAAGAGTTGCACCCCGCGCAAGCCATCGGCCTGCTCACGGGTCAGCACACCCTCGATCCGGGCAGAAAAGCCGTTCTTGACCGGCCGACCCAAGGCGAGATCGAAGCGGCGCTTGCCGCTCGCATCGCTCAACGGGTAGCGGGCAATGTCTTCCGGTTTTGTGGTGAAGCTCTTGACGCGCAGCTCGCCATGCACGCCGAAGGCGCCCATGATCACACCGACGCAGATCAGATCATCCGCCATCATAACCCTCCACCGAGGTGCAACGCCTCGCAAAGGTCAAACGAACGCGCCACGCCGTGATGGCCCAGAGATTTCATCTTCATCGCCTCTTCACCGGCAAGCTGCCGCGCCGCTCTTCCCAGCCGACACGTTCCAGTTCGGGTGTCTCCTGGCTGTCCTCGGGCCAGCCTACACAGAGATAGGCGACGAGCGCCCAGTCCCCGGGCATGTCGAGATCCCGCGCCAGGGCTTCAGGATCGAGGATCGACACCCAGCCCACGCCAAGCCCGTGGCTGCGGGCCATCAGCCAGAACTGCGTGACCGCGGCCACCACGGAATAGCGGCGCATTTCGGGCATGCTCGCCGCGCCAAGCCCCGCGCCCTTTTCCGTGCCGTCATCACAGAAAACGGCAAGCTGCACCGGCGCTTCGCGCATGCCCGAAAGCTTGAGCTTGCTGTAAAGCGCGGCCTGATCCCCGTCATAGCCCTTGAGCGCCTCGGCATTGGCCTGCTGATAATTGGCCAGCGCAGACGCGCGGGCCTGCGCGCTTTCCAGCCGAACCACGCGCCAAGGCTCGCTCAGCCCCACCGAAGGGGCCAGCAGGAACGCCCCGAGGCATTCCTCGAGCAGCGCCTCATCCACCGGATCCGTGCGAAAGCGGCGCACATCGCGCCGCCAGCGCATCAGGTCCAGCAGTCCGGACCGGAAAGCGGGGGAAAACCGCGTCATCCGGGCACCACGCCCTTTCAGCTTTCTTCGGTGGCTTCTTCAGCGGCAGGCGCCTCGGCAGCCTTGGCCGCCTTCTGCTCTGCGCGCTCCTGAGCCTTCTTGCCTGGCTGGCCCTTCTTGGGGTTGGAACGCTCGGTCTTCCCGCGCAGGCCCGCGGCTTCGAGCATGCGGGCGATACGGTCGGTGGGTTGTGCCCCCTCGCCCAGCCAGTATTGCACGCGCTCCATATTCATCTTGACGCGCTCTTCGCTGTCCTTGGGCAGAAGCGGATTATAGGTGCCCAGCTTCTCGATGAAGCGGCCATCGCGCGGCATGCGGCTGTCCGCAGCAACGATGCGATAGAAGGGGCGTTTCTTGCTGCCCCCACGGGCAAGACGGATTTTCATGGCCATTTGGTTTCTCCTTGTGAATGGCATTGCTGCGGGGAAGGCCCCGCCTCAGGGCTGGTGTTGCTTGTGATGCTGAATGACTTCAGCGATGATGAAGTTGAGGAATTTCTTGGCGAATTCCGGGTCGAGATCGGCGCGGTGCGCCAGATCCTCCAGCCGCGCGATCTGTTGCGCCTCGCGCTTCGGATCGGACGGGGGAAGGTTGTGTTCGGCCTTGAGGCGACCCACCGCCTGCGTATGCTTGAATCGCTCGCCCAGCGTATAGACGAGAATGGCGTCAAGCCGGTCGATCGACTCGCGATGACCGGACAGAAGCTCGGCGGTACGGGAAGAGATGTCAGTCAACGCGCAGTCCTTTCGACTTGAAAAGCGGATCACTGTAATGGCTGATCGCCAGTTCGATTCCGTCGGCAAGCTGGCCCGGGCCGAGGCGCTCGGGTGAGGGGTGTCGATGAACCGCATCATTGCCATCGATCGTGGGCGCGTCCTTGTTCCGGGTGCAGCCCGGCCGCTCGGCGAGGCGGATTCTGTCGAGGTTCCTGGGATCGATATAGCTGACCGCCCCCTCCCAGCCGCCCGCACCGAAGAGATGCCGGCGCACCGCATGGGTGGCCTCCAGAGCGTAGTCACGTCCGGCTTCGCCGGGCCAGATGATCCAGGCGATCTCGCGCTCGGGCCACCTGGCCGGAAACCAGCCGCCCGCCATGCCCAGCGTACGGCCGGTAGCACGGTCCTGGATCATCCACATGCCGTAGCTGCGAATGGCCCAATGATCGATCTCGGCGGCATAGAGCATCGAGGCCTCGTAACCATTGAGCGGCCCGCCCATGAAACGCGAACAGTAGGAGCTGAACGTCGCCTTGAAATCGGGGGAGTCCTGCGCTTCTGGGCCGCGCAGGATCAGGCGGCGGGTTTCCAGCACCGGAATATCGTGACCGGTCATTGCAGATCCCCCGGGCCGGGATGGCGATAGACCTCAGTGCATACCCAATCGGGCAGGTCGGGGATGGCTGCATCCGTGTCAAGCCGGCAGCCCAGCCTTTTCGCCAGCGCAATGGAGCGGCTGTTCCGAGGGTCGATATAGCTGACCAGCGTGGACCAGCCGTGGTCCCCATAGGCATGGGCGCGCACGGCTTCGGCGGCTTCACGCACAAGGCCTTTGCCCTCATGCTCGGCTGACCAGATGGCCCAACCCAGTTCCGGCTCGGGATACCCGGCCGGGCAAAGCAGGCCGCAATCGCCGATGGCCGCATCGGTCCCCTTGAGGCAGATCACGAAGAGGCCATGACCGCGGAGCGCCCAATGTCCGATTTCGGCGGCGTACTGATTCCATGCGTGGGCCTTTGAGAAAGGGCCACCGATGTAAAGGGGGCGCGGGCCTTGCAGATAGGTCACGCCGGCCTGGATGTCCTGTGGCCCGACGGCGCGCAGGGTCAGGCGTTCGGTCTCCAGCACGGGGGTATCAACGAGCCGGGGGGTCATGCACAGGCCTCCGGGCTGCCGTCACGCTCTGGGTCGAGGCCCAGATCGGCGGGCGAGGGATGGCGGAAAAGCTGCTCGGTGCCCATATGCACATTTTCATAGCGCCGCTCGAACCACGCGCCCATGCG
>SLDH01000081.1 GCA_007125415.1 Roseovarius sp. | reverse complement strand
CATCTCCGCCTGGTCCTTGCCCCTGCGCGGCTTGGTGGGGGCCGCTTCAGGTTGATCGAGACTGACTCCCGACCATGTTACACCGATTCGGCGGCATCCCCGCCCGGGGTGCCCGGGGCATTCAGCACCGGCAGAGGCGAACCCGATCAGACCCGCCACCTTCTTCCGCTCAGCCGCGCCAGATCCACCCGCCGCCGAGAACCCGGCTGCCGCCCGTTTCATAAAACACGCAGGCCTGCCCCGGGGAGACCCCTTCTTCGGGTGTAATCAGTTCGACCGTCGCTTCGGTGGCCGACACCGGCCGTAGGATCGCCTCACGGGGCGGACGTGTGGAGCGAACCTTGACCGACAGATGCCACTCCTTCGCCGAATCGAATGCCCTGTCGCCCAGCCAGTTGATTTCGCGCACTGGCACGATGCGGGTCGAAAGCATTTCCTTCGGCCCGACGATCACCTGCTTTGCGTCCACATCGAGCTTCACCACGTAAAGTGGCTCGGCAAGCCCGCCAATGCCAAGCCCCCGGCGCTGGCCGATCGTGTAATGGATGACACCCTCATGCCGGCCCAGAACGCGCCCCTCGCAATCGACGATATCGCCGGGCTCCGCAGCACCCGGGCGCAGTTTCTCGATCACGCTGGCATAATTGCCATTCGGCACGAAGCAGATGTCCTGACTGTCGGGCTTGTCCGCCACAACCAGCCCGTAACGCTGCGCAAGGGTGCGGGTTGCCTCCTTAGAGGGCAGGTGCCCAAGCGGAAAGCGCAGATAGCTCAACTGCTCCGGTGTCGTCGAGAACAGGAAATAGCTCTGGTCGCGAAGCGCATCCGCAGCCGCGTGCAATTCGGGCCCGAAGGCGCCGATCTTGCGCTGGATATAATGGCCCGTGGCCATGCAGTCAGCATCGAGATCACGCGCGGTTTCCAGCAGATCCCTGAACTTGACACGTTCATTGCACCGGATACAGGGTACCGGCGTCGCCCCGGCAAGGTAGCTATCGGCAAATTCGTCGATCACGGCATCCTTGAAGATGTTTTCATAATCAAGAACATAGTGGGGGAACCCCATACCTTCGGCCACGCGCCGCGCATCATGAATATCCACGCCCGCGCAGCAGGCCCCTTTCTTCGCCAGCGCCGCACCATGATCATAAAGCTGCAGCGTCACTCCGACGACATCATAGCCTTCCTCGGCGAGTTGCGCCGCCACGACCGAACTGTCCACACCACCGGACATGGCCACGACAACCCGTGTCTGTGCCGGTGGCTTCGCGATCCCGAGCGAATTGAGAGAATGATCGAGCGGCATGAATGTCTCCTGTCTTGCCCCTGATATAGGGCGCTTTTCGCGAAAATGCGAGACACTCTCCTCGGCATGTTTCACCGGCCATTAAGCCTGCAAACAGCATCCTGATTTCCGGATGAAGAAGAGGATGCAGGCCATGTATCTGAGAAAGATCGAAGGGCGTCGCACGGTCACCCTGCCGGATGGCAGCACGCTCACGCGCGCGGATCTGCCGGCTCCCGATACACGCCGCTGGGTGGCCTCGCGCAAGCTCGCGGTGGTGCGCGGGGTGGTTTACGGGCTCATGTCACAGGCCGAGGCGCTGGAGACATATCAGTTGAGCGAAGAAGAGTTTCTGGAATGGGTTCGCGCGGTCAGCCGCCACGGGGAAGAGGCGCTGAAGGCCACCGCGCTCAAAACCTATAGACAACCCTGAGGGGAAGTCGCAAAATGTTCTTCACCGGTAACCTGTAGTTAACCAATATTCGCAACTGTAAGCGCAAGAGATAACGGTCCCAGCGGAGAAGCTCCATGCGCGTGCTATTGGTCGAAGACGATCCAACAACCTCGAAAAGTATCGAATTGATGCTGACCCATGCCAATCTGAATGTCTACACCACGGATCTGGGGGAGGAGGGAATCGATCTTGCCAAGCTCTACGATTACGATCTCATCCTGCTTGATCTGGGTTTGCCCGACATGGATGGGCATGATGTGCTGCGCAAACTGCGGATGGCGCGAATCGACACACCTGTGCTGATCCTCAGCGGGTCGGATGACAATGATAACAAGATCAGGGGCTTCGGCTTCGGCGCGGATGACTATCTGACCAAGCCCTTTCACCGCGAAGAGCTTGTCGCGCGCATCCACGCGATCATCCGGCGTTCCAAGGGGCATTCGCAATCGATCATCCGCACCGGCAAGATCAACGTCAATCTCGATGCCAAGACGGTGGAGGTCGAGGACAGGACGGTCCATCTGACCGGCAAGGAATATCAGATGCTGGAACTGCTCAGCCTGCGCAAGGGCACGACGCTGACGAAAGAGATGTTTCTCAACCATCTCTACGGCGGCATGGACGAGCCTGAACTGAAGATCATCGATGTGTTCATCTGCAAGCTGCGCAAGAAGCTCTCCGAAGCGACAGGTGGCGAGAATTACATCGAAACCGTCTGGGGCCGGGGCTATGTCCTGCGCGATCCCGAACCCGGCGCTCTTGGCGGCGCCCGCGTGGCCATCGGCGCTTAAGGCCCTCCGCGCGCGCCGCGCCTGCACCTGCCGTCTGGACCTTGCCCGAGGGCGGCCCTATCACTTGCAAGAGAGACTGGGGTGCCTTCAAGGCGGCAGGACGGGATGACAGGGATGGGCGGTGAGATTGCAATCGAGGCGCTGACGGAAAATCAGGCGCGCGAAGAACTCGCCCGTCTCGCAGGTCTCCTGAAGGATGCCAATGACGCCTATCATCGCGAGGATGCGCCTCAGATCAGCGATGGGGAATATGATGCGCTCAAGGCCCGAAATCTCGCCATCGAGGCGCGATTTCCTCATCTCAAGCGTGCTGACAGCCCGAGCGAGAGGATAGGAGCGGCCCCTGCGGAAGGCTTTGGCAAGGTCAACCATGCGGTCCGGATGCTCAGCCTCGCCAATGCGTTCGACGAAGAGGACATCACCGAGTTTGACAGCCGGATCAGGCGCTATCTCGGTCTGAACCCGGAAGCGGCGCTCAGCTACACCTCCGAGCCCAAGATCGACGGGCTCAGCCTGACCTTGCGGTATGAGCGGGGCATGCTGGTGCAAGCGGCCACAAGGGGAGATGGCGCGGTGGGCGAGAACGTGACCGTGAATGCCCGCACCATTGAGGATATTCCCGAGCGGCTCACCGGAGCGCCCGAAACTCTGGAGGTGCGCGGCGAGGTCTATATGAGCCACGCGGATTTCGAGGCGCTGAATGCGCGCCAGGCCGCGCAGGGCGGCAAGACCTTTGCCAATCCGCGCAACGCCGCGGCCGGCTCGCTCCGCCAGCTTGATGCAAGCATCACCGCCGCGCGCCCGCTGCGTTTTTTCGCCTATGCATGGGGGGAGCTTTCCGCGCCGCTGGCCGATACCCAGATGGACGCCATCATCCGCCTCGCGTCGCTTGGCTTTACCACGAATCCGCTGACGACACTCTGCGACGGCCCCGAGGCGTTGCTGGCGCAATATGGCCGGATCGAGCAGGCCCGCGCGGCACTGGGCTATGACATCGACGGTGTGGTCTGCAAGGTCAATGATCTTGCCTTGCAGGCGCGGCTCGGGTTTCGTTCCACCACGCCGCGTTGGGCCATCGCCTATAAATTCCCCGCCGAACTGGCCTGGACCCGGCTGGAACGAATCGAGATACAGGTGGGCCGGACCGGCGCGCTCAGCCCGGTGGCGCGGCTGACACCCGTTACGGTCGGGGGGGTCGTCGTTTCCAATGCGACCCTGCATAACGAGGATTACATCGCCGGGCGTGACAGCAAGGGCGGCGAAATCCGGGGCGGCAAGGACATTCGCGAGGGTGACTGGGTGCAGGTCTACCGTGCCGGTGACGTGATCCCGAAAATCGCGAATGTGGATCTCGCGAAGCGCCCCGAGGATGCGGTGCCCTACGCTTTTCCCGAATTCTGCCCCGAATGCGGCAGCGCCGCAATTCGCGAGGCGGGAGATGCGGTGCGCCGTTGCACGGGCGGCCTGATCTGCCCGGCGCAGGCGGTTGAGAAGCTCAAGCATTTCGTCAGTCGGGCGGCCTTCGATATCGAAGGGCTGGGGTCAAAGCAGGTGGAGCAGTTCTACCGCGATGGCTGGATCCGCGAGCCAGCAGATATCTTTACCCTGCAGGAGCGGTATGGCAGCGGCGTGCAGCAGCTGAAGAACCGCGAGGGTTGGGGCGAGAAAAGCGCGGGGAATCTCTTTCAGGCCATCGAGAAGAAAAAGGCCATACCCTTCGCGCGGATGCTCTTCTCGCTCGGGATCAGGCATGTGGGCGAACAGGCCAGCAACCTGATTGCGCGCAGCTATGGCAGTTGGGCTGCCCTCATACATGCGATGGATGCGGCCTCCGCGATGGAGGGGCCGGAGTGGGAGGGGCTTCTGGCCATCGACGGTGTGGGCGAGGTCATGGCATGCAGCCTTGTCACGGCCTTTGCCCAGAAGCAGGAGCGTGCCAGCATCGACCGGCTGGCCGCGCATCTGGAGATCGAGGATGCCCCGCGCCCCACCACCGAGAGCCCGGTGGCGGGCAAGACGGTGGTGTTCACCGGCACGCTGGAGAAGATGACACGGGCCGAGGCCAAGGCGCGCGCGGAGGCGCTGGGGGCCAAGGTTTCGGGCTCAGTATCGGCGAAAACCGACCTGCTCGTGGCCGGGCCCGGTGCTGGCTCAAAGGCGAAGAAGGCGGCCGATCTGGGCATCGAGACGCTCGATGAGGAGGGCTGGCTGAACCTGATCGGCGCGTCATGAGCGGGCGCCCGGAAATCCTCTTTCCGCTTTTTGCCGCGCTCGAAACCCTGAGCGGAATCGGGCCGAAGACGGCGAAATCCCTGCAGGCCCTGCAGATCACGAAGCCGCGCGACATGCTTTTCACCTTGCCGCAATCGGCGGTGGACCGTCGCAAGCGGGCGACGGTGCAGGGGGCGGACCTGCCCGGTATCGTGACCGTGGAAGTGACCGTGGGCCAGCACCGCCACCCAAGCCGGAAGGGCGCTGCCTATCGCATCAACGTGGAGGATGCCGCGACCAGCTTTCAACTCGTGTTCTTTCATGCCCGGGAAGACTATCTGCGCCGGATACTGCCCACGGGCACGCGCCGCGTGGTCTCGGGCCGGGCGGAAATCTTCGATGGTGTGGCGCAGATGGTGCATCCCGACCATATCCTGCTGCCCGAGGAGGCCGAAGAGATCCCCGATCTCGAGCCTGTCTATCCGCTGACCGCCGGTATCACCCAAAAGACGATGCGCAAGGCCGCGCAGAGCGCGCTGGCGCACCTGCCCGATCTGGGCGAATGGATCGATCCGGCACAGAAGGCGCAGGCGGGCTGGCCCGATTGGCCCGACGCGCTGGCCTCGGCTCATGCACCGCAAGACATGCGCGCGATTTCGCTGGACGCACCCGCCCGGACGCGGCTGGCCTATGACGAATTCATGGCGCATCAACTGACCCTTGCGCTGGCCCGGGCAAAGCTGCGCCGCGCCAAAGGGCGTGAAACCGTGGGGACAGGGGCCTTGCAGGCGCGCGTATTGGCGGCGCTGCCCCATGCGCTGACCGGTGCGCAGACCCGTGCCATTGCCGAGATCGCCGGCGACATGGCGCAATCCCTGAAGATGAACCGCCTTCTGCAGGGGGATGTGGGGGCCGGCAAGACATTGGTTGCGTTCAAGGCGCTGTTGATCGCCGTGGAGGCGGGTGGGCAGGGGGTGATGATGGCCCCCACCGAGATCCTCGCCCGTCAGCATCTCGAAGGGCTGCGGCCCCTGGCCGAGGCCGCCGGGGTGGTGCTCGATATCCTGACCGGGCGTGACAAGGGGAATGAGCGCCGGGCAAAGCTGGCCGCTCTCGCCGCCGGTGATATCCAGATTCTCGTCGGCACTCATGCGGTGTTCCAGAAGGATGTGGAATTCGCCGATCTGCGGCTTGCCATCGTCGATGAGCAACACCGTTTCGGTGTGCGCCAGCGGCTGGAACTGGGGCGCAAGGGGGCCCAGGCCGATATGCTGGTGATGACCGCCACGCCCATCCCGCGGAGCCTTGCGCTGGCGCAGTATGGCGACATGGATGTGAGCGTGCTCGATGAAAAGCCGCCGGGGCGCAAGCCGATCACGACCGCACTGATCAGCATGGGGCGCATGGATGAGGTGGTCGATCACCTGCGCCGCGCCATCGCCGAGGGGCGTCAGGCCTATTGGGTCTGTCCGCTGGTGGAAGAAAGCGAGGTCATGGATCTCACCTCGGCAACCGACAGATTCAAACGGTTGCGCGCCGCCCTGGGCGAGCGAACCGTGGGGCTGGTGCACGGGCAGATGCCGCCCGAAGAGAAGGATGCGGCGATGAGCGCCTTCCAGGGCGGAGCGACAAGTGTGCTGGTGGCGACCACGGTGATCGAGGTGGGGGTCGATGTGCCCAATGCGTCGATCATGGTGATCGAACGGGCCGAAAATTTCGGGCTCGCGCAATTGCACCAGCTTCGGGGCCGGGTCGGGCGGGGGTCGGCCGCGTCGACCTGTCTTCTGATCTATCAGCCCCCGCTGGGCGAGAGCGCTCGGCGCCGCCTCGAGACGATGCGGGAGACGGAAGACGGCTTTGCCATTGCCGATGTGGATTTGCAGATGCGCGGTGCGGGCGATCTCATCGGAACCGCACAATCGGGCCTCCCGCGCTTTCGCGTGGCGGATATGGAGCGGCAAACGGCATTGATGGCCGTGGCGCAGACAGATGCGCGTCGGCTGCTGGCCGATGACCCGGATCTTGCCGGCCCGCGGGGGGCAGCAGCCAGAAATCTCCTTTGGTTGATGGAACAGGACCAGGCGATCCGATTGATCGGAGTAGGATAGCCCGAAAAGAGTCCAGTTCAAACAGAGATGTATCCGCATTGTTCTCATTTGTTCGCATAAAGTTCTTTACAGATGGAAGGTAATATGAGAACAAATAAGCAACACGCCATTCGGCAGAAGGATGAAAAGAATGTTGCGCCAGATCATGATCGTCGCCAGCCGTTCCCGCGATACCCTGCTGCCGGATGTGCTGGGGGCCGTGGCATTGATGACAGCCCTTGTGATCGGCCTCTACCTGCCTGGAGGATACTGAGTTTCTGCCTGCGACGTTCCGGCTCTGACCCAAGGCGCATCAGGCATCATCTGTCCCTTGATGTGATGCCGTGAGACCGACACTGCCTGTCCCGTAGTCTCAGGAAGGGTTTGCCTCAACCGCCCTTCGATGCCGCAGAGCCACTGGAAACTAGCACACCTTCCGCCGCCATCCCCGTGATGAGCGGCGGATTTTTTTGCGGTGACGGCTCAGGCGCAGGAAGAAGCCGAAGCGACCGTATCAAGCCCCTCGACGGCCGCATCCAGCGTGAGCATGATGGAGGCGTGCCGGTTCTTGTAGTCACGTGCGGGACGCAGCACCTCGAGCCCGGCGAACGGGGCAGGCGGTGTCGGGCCATCCGATTTCAGCATCTCTTGCAGCGCATCCCGCGCCGCGCGCACCGACTCAGGGCTTTGTCCTATGATGTTCGCGCCCACAATGCTGGCCGCGGCCTGGCCCAATGCACAGGCCTTCACCTCCTGGCCATAATCGGAAATGACGCCGTTTTCGAGCTTGAGGTCAACCGTCACGGTGGAGCCGCAAAGCGGCGCGCGCTTCTTTACGGAGGCGTGCGGATCGTCCAACCGCTCTACCCGTGGCATGTCGGCAGCGAGCGCGAGGATCTGACCTGAGTAAAGCTTGATGAGATCGGGCTCGGTGCTCATGGGTATCCCTTCTGTGGTTTCCCTTCTGATGCTTTTCCCATAAATAGGAGCATGTGGTGCAGATGCAAAAGGTTTTTCCCGATGAGTTTCGACCCCGAGACGCTCAGCTTCGACGCGCGTGGCCTGCTGCCGGCGATTGCTCAGGACGCGACGAGCGGTGAGGTGCTGATGGTGGCCTGGATGAATGCCGAGGCGGTGGCGCGGACGCTGGAGACCGGTCGTGTGACCTATTGGAGCCGGTCGCGCGAGGCGTTCTGGATCAAGGGCGAGACGAGCGGGCATGTGCAAGAACTGGTGGAGATGCGGGTGGATTGCGACCGGGATTGCATTCTCCTGCGCGTCGATCAGACCGGGCCGGCCTGTCACACGAAAAGGCGCAGTTGCTTTTTCACCGCGATTCGGGACGGCGCTGAAACGGAGATCATGGCGCCCATGACCGACTGAGGGATTTGGGTATTTCTACCAAGAAGAAGTCATGATCCGAGTAGGGCGCGGATGTCTTGCGGGGACTTGCCCTCGGCGCGGTATGTGGCGAGGGCGCGGGCGTCGTCGCGTTTGGCAAGGCGCTTGCCATTCTCATCCCGGATCAGCTTGTGGTGGTGATAGGTGGGGGTGGGCAGGTGCAGGAGCTTCTGGAGCATTACGTGGATCTGCGTGGCAGCAAAGAGATCTTCACCCCGGATCACATGGGTGATCTGCTGATCAGCATCATCGAGAACAACCCCGAGATGGTAGGATGCGCCCATGTCACGACGGGCCAGCACCACGTCGCCCACTTCCCGTATGAGCGTTTCGGCCGTGATGTGGATGGTGCGGGCGGGGGCGACGCCGGTTTCGGTAAACGCGATGTCTTGTGCGGCGCGGGCCATGTCGAGGCGCAGGACGGCATCGGGCAGCGGGCCTGAAGCGGGCGCTTTGGGTCGGCAGGTGCCGGGATAGATCAGTCCGTCTGGCCCGTGCAGCGCTGCGCCTTCCTGTGGCGCGGCGGCGGCGGCGCGGATATCGGCACGCGTGCAACTGCAGGCGAAGAGCAGGCCGCGCGCCCAGAGTGTCTCCAGCGCCGATCGGTAGCGCGTTGATCGTAGCGATTGTCGCAACACCGGGTGCGGCCAGGCGAGGCCCAGCCACGTGAGATCATCCTCGATCTGCGCGGCCCATTCGGGGCGGGAGCGGGCCTGGTCGAGGTCATCCATCCGCAGAAGGAATATGCCATGGGCCGCGCGGGCCATGTCATGCGCGAGCATTGCCGAATAGGCGTGCCCCAGATGCAGCGGGCCGGTGGGTGACGGGGCAAAGCGGGTTCGGAACGTCACGCTTTTTCAATGAGATATATGGTTGACTTGAGGTTCTTGCCGGGCAGGTGTGCGCCATGTTCCTTGAAGCGCAGCCGGGCGGCGCCCGCTTCGATCCAGGCGTGCATGGTGCCTTCATAGACAGCTTCGCTGACCGCCTGATCGTTGAGGCTGAGGGCCAGCAGGCCCGAGGGGGGCAGGGTCTGGATCAGCATGTCGATGGTCGAAGCCGGGGCAGCACCGGGGCCGACCACGCCGGCAGCGGTCATCAGGGCGTAGCTGTCTTGCGGGATGGGGGCCGGATCGGCGATGGCGATGTGCCGCAGGTGGCGATAAATTTCCTTTTCGCCCGCACGGCGCAGCATTTCACGGCTGGGATCCATCCCGTCGATCACCGTGAATCCTTCGGCCTTCAGGGCCAGGCCCGAAAGCCCCGTGCCGCAACCGAAATCGAGCACCGGCGTGTCACGCTCCGGGCAGTGCCGGGCAAGGGCGCTGGCGATGCGGGCTGGTGTGGCATAGCCGTTCTCGGCCAGTTCGGCCTCGTAGGTGTCGGCCCAGGCATCATAGAGCGCGTCGGCTTCCTCGGGCCTGGCATTCTGATAGATATGATCGAGAAAGCGGTCTGCCATCGCCAGGGCCCCTCTACTGCGCAGCCTGTGGCGGCGAATTGGCGTGATCGAGCCAGTCGCGCCATGCGGATTTCGCCCGCGCGGTATAGGCGAGATATCGGTCCGAGCGCCCCCGCCGCCCGCCTTTCAGGCCATCGACAGGGCGGAACAGGCCGAAATTCACATTCATGGGCTGAAACGATTTCGCATCCGCGCCGCCGGTGATGTGGTGGATGAGCGCGCCCATGGCGCTGTCCTGCGGAACGGGGGCCAGCGGCTGGCCGAGCATATCGGCGGCGGCAAGGCGCCCGGCAAGCAGGCCCATGGCGGCCGATTCCACATAGCCTTCAACCCCGGTGATCTGCCCGGCAAAGCGGATATGAGGGCGCGAGCGCAGGCACATGCCGGCATCGAGCAGGCTTGGTGAGTTCAGAAAGGTATTGCGGTGGATACCGCCCAGCCGGGCGAATTCAGCGCTCTCCAGCCCCGGGATCATGCGCAGAACCTCTTTCTGCGCGCCATATTTCATCTTGGTCTGAAACCCCACGATATTGTAGAGCGTGCCCAGCGCATTGTCGCGGCGCAGCTGCACCACCGCATGGGGTTTTACATCGGGCTGGTGCGGGTTGGTCAGACCCACCGGCTTCATCGGGCCATGCCGCAGGGTTTCGCGACCGCGCTCCGCCATCACCTCGATGGGCAGACAGCCATCGAAATACTTGGCTGTCTCGCCGGGCTTGAACTCGGTCTTCTCGGCTGTGAGCAGCGCGTCGATGAAGCTTTCATACTGATCGCGATCCATCGGGCAGTTGAGATAGGCGGTGCGCTCTTCTTCCGTCTCGCCCTTGTCATAGCGCGACTGCATCCAGGCGCGACTCATGTCGATGCTGTCATGGTAGATGATGGGGGCGATCGCGTCGAAGAAGGCGAGCGCTTCCTTGCCTGTCTCGGCGGCGATGGCCGATGACAGCGCGTCGGAGGTGAGCGGGCCGGTCGCGATGATCCAGTGCCCCTGTTCGGGCAGGACCGTGATTTCCTCATGGCTGATGCGGATCAGGTCATGGGCGCGGAGGGCTTCGGTGACCGATCGTGCGAAAGGGTCACGATCCACCGCCAGCGCGCCGCCTGCGGGCAGACGGTGCCGGTCGGCCATCTTCATGATCAGCCCGCCTGCGGCACGCATTTCCCAATGCAGCAGGCCCACGGCATTCTGCGTATCATCGTCGGAGCGGAACGAGTTCGAGCAGACCATCTCGGCCAGATCGCCGGTGCGATGGGCGAAAGTGCCCACCCTGGGGCGCATCTCATGCAAGATGACCGGCACGCCCATCTGGGCGGCCTGCCAAGCGGCCTCAGACCCGGCCATCCCGCCGCCGACGATATGGAGTGTCTCGACCATGTCCGGTGATCTAGGCGAAAAGCGCCGGGTTGAAAAGGTTCCAT
>SLDH01000333.1 GCA_007125415.1 Roseovarius sp. | reverse complement strand
CGATAGGCTCCTTTTCGGCGCGCCCCTCGGCCTTGAGACGGTCCGCATCATCGATCAACTCGGATATCTTGCGCATCACCGATTCCGCGCGTGCCAGTGAAAGATGCGTGTTCGACGGATAACGCGATGTGTTGATCGGGATATTGTCGGAGTGCCCGACGATGATGATCGGCCCCGCCTGGTCGTTGAGCGCCCGCGCGACCCTTTCCAGCGGCCCAACGAAATCTGGCTGCAATTGATCCGAGGCCGAGGCGAACATGCCCGAGCCTGCAATCCGTATGGTGATCGTCGATGTATCCTGAAAAACATCGACGATCTCCTGATCGATTTCCTCCTGCAGGAAATCCTTGACCGTATTGAGCTGCTCCTCTGGTGGTGGTGGCGGCGGCGGCGGCGGTGGCGCGCGGCGGAAAAGCTCGGCCACTCGGCCGGTATCGAGGACCGATAGCTGCCCGGTCACCCGTTCGGCCTCGTTGTTGAGCAGATATGACATCGTGACGAAGGCAATCGTCAGCACAAACGCTGCCGACGCACTGGTGATCCAGACCGGCTTCCAGAGCGACCGCACCTTGTGCGGCAGGTTGATCCCCTCCCAGTGCGGTGAAAGATCGCGTTCCACCGGCCCGCGCTGTGCCCGGATGAGACGTGCCAGCCCATTGCGCACCTGAAGATGCTTGTCGGCCCCGTTCTGCTCGACCCTGAGTCGCCCCTCGAAGCCGAGCGACAGGCAGACAAACATGAATTCCAGCAGGTCGATGTTCTTGCCCGGCTCCTTTTCCAGCCGCGCGAGCAGATCAAAGAAGCGGTCGCCGCCCACGGTTTCCTTGTGAAACGTCCCCACCATTGATTGCAGCGCCCAGGATGACTGCCCGCCCCAGGGCGTGTTGAGCACGACATCATCGAGCGTCGCGCAGATCGCATACCGCGCGATCTTGACGTCCTGCGCGTCTATCCCGGCCTTCAATGCCCGGTTCTCGAATCCGCGCACTTCGGCCACCACCGAGCGGCGCAATTCGTCCGGATCCATGTGCTGGGCGCGGTTGCGGATACGGCTGACGAGCGAAAACAGCGTGGCCGCACAGGCGTTGAGCCCGTTCATCCCGGTCATGCCCTGCTCGAGATCCGGTTCTCCCGACCCTTCTGTGCGGCTGGACTGGCGCGTGTGCGGCGTGCCATAGGCGGGTTGATGCGCCTCGCTTGAGGGCGCATCGGATGCCGGCGCATCTGGTCGCGCCGCAGGCGTCGCGGCGGGCAAGGTCCGGCGCCCGCCGGGGTTGGGTTTGATTACCGTCCGGTCGCCATCATCCGGTTCTGCAAATGGATCATCGTCAGACACGTTGCCTCGCCCTTATGTGGTGATGTCGCTGTGCCATAACGTGCTCACCCGTGCCGAATGGCCCAAAGCTCCATCTTGAGCCCCGGAAACTCGCCCGAGACATGGACGGCGATGCCGCCCGATGTGGTCATCTTACCCCAATGCTGGCTATCCCCGTCCAGTTCAAAATACACCACGCCGGATCGATAGGGCAATTGTCGCGGTGCGACCGGCAGCGCCTTGAGCTGGATACCCGGCAGGGCCGAGTTGACCAGTTGACGGATTTCCTCGACCGGACCGATCTTGGCCTGCTTGGCAAAATGCCGCCGCACATCCTCGGCCGGGATATCGGCCTGGACGGCCAGCACGAAGCCTGCCGTGGTCACCAGTTTGCGGTCGGCGATGATGCCGACGCTGATGCCGTATTTGCGCGGATCGAGCGGGATCGACACGGCGCTCTGCTCCAGCACCGCCGAGAGATATTGCCGGAGCGCCTTGAACACCGGGCGGAAGGTGCCTGTCAGATCATCATGGGCATAGGGCGCAAACTCAGGCGGCGCCTTCTCGGGTGCCATGAAGCTGGCCAGTTCACCGGCAAGCCCGACGCAGACCCGGTAGAACGCTTCGGGATGCAGGTTTTCGATCTGCGTCAGATGGCGGATCACCGGCTGGGCGCGATTGACGCAGATGAGCAGCAGGAAGTCCGAGATTTCCGCCACACCCTTCGCGCCACCGCTCTCCGAAAGCCGCCCCGACAGAGCGGTCATGCGATGGTGCAACAGCCCGTCAAGCTCGCGAAGGAAACCCGCAAGGGGCTGCGCGGCGCGCAGGTCGATGCACGTTGGCAGGAAGGAGTTATCGAGCAGGATCTCGCTATCGGCCTTCACCTCGATGATGCGCGCGATGGGAATCGCCAGCCGGTCCGAGAGGTCGTCCACTTCGAGCGCGAATTGCAGGCGCAGCTTGCCCACCCCCAGCGTCACCGCCTTCTTGTTGGTGCTGGTGACATCCGACACTTCAAGCTCCGACGGGCGCAGGCGCGCCGCCGAGAGTTCCGCGCCGGTCATGTCCACTTCCAGCGCCCCCTGACGACGCTGCGGCACCGTCAGATAGACGACACAGTCCTTGATGCTGGAGGGCACGTCGAGTGCCGGTGGATGGTCCTCGGCTGCCGGAATGCGAAAGACGGTCCCGTCCTGCGTCAGCCCGCTGGCGGACTTGATCGCGAACTGCCCGACCTTGAGAACCTCTTCATCGATCTCCAGCGCATTGACGCCCCATGCATAGGGGGAAATGCGCCGCGCCAGTCCGGCCACCAGCCCCTCGGTATAGCGGTCAGCCTGCTGGAAATGATGCGGCTGCAGGAACAGACCTTCGGTCCAGAGAACCTTGCTATCCCACGACATCAGGTCGCCCCCTTCACGTCTTCATTCATTTCAATTTATCCATTTGAGCGGTATAGGCCCGCGAGAATTCCCGCGCGAAAAGTTCGTGAAAATCATCTTCGGCCTGGGTGGATATCTCGGCATACATCGCTTCGTATATCTCCCAGTACCGCGCCTTGCGGCTTTTCAGGACGCTGCTGAACCCGCCGCCCACCGCGATCTTTTCCTCCAGCGCCTTG
>SLDH01000220.1 GCA_007125415.1 Roseovarius sp. | reverse complement strand
TTTTTCAGCAGCCAGCTAAACCCCCCCGTGAGTGGAAGCGCGGTGCTGGTTCAGGGCATCGGGATCGTGGCGCGCCTTGGCAACCCGCCGATATCGCAGATCAGGTCCTGGATGGCCTGCACCCCGTCCCGGGCCTTGAGATTGGTGAAGACGAAGGGGCGCTCGCCCCGCATCCGGCGTGCATCCCGCTCCATTACCGATAGATCAGCGCCCACATGGGGTGCCAGATCGGTCTTGTTGATAATCAGAATTTCCGACCGGGTGATCGCCGGGCCGCCCTTGCGCGGAATTTCCTCGCCCGCGGCCACGTCGATCACATAGAGCGTGAGATCTGCCAGTTCGGGGCTGAAGGTGGCCGAGAGATTATCCCCACCGCTTTCGATCAGGATGATCTCGATGCCGGGGTGGCGTGCCACCATCTGGGCAACGGCGCTGAGGTTGATCGACGCATCCTCGCGGATTGCCGTGTGCGGGCACCCTCCCGTTTCGACGCCGATGATGCGGTCCTGCGGCAGCACCTGCTGGCGCATCAGCGCCTCGGCATCCTCCTGTGTGTAGATGTCATTGGTGATCACGCCGATGGAGTGGTCTTCGCGAAAACACTCACAGAGGGCGGCGCTCAGGGTGGTCTTGCCTGCGCCCACCGGGCCGCCGATGCCGATGCGCAGGGGGCCGTTCAGCTTTGTCATGTGCGAAAGATCCTCGAATGCTGGGTTTCATGGCGCATCGAGGCGAGATCGGCAAGAAACACTGTGCTCGACAGGGTGGAGAGATCGCCCTCTCGTGTCTGCCGGGCGATGCGGCTGCAAAGCGGGGCGAGTTGATGGAGAATCCGCTGCGCTGCAGCTTGCCCGACCGGGGCCAGCCGTTGGCCCGCCGCGACCAGATTGGCGGCGAAAGCCTGCAGGTAGAACGCGCTGGTCAGATCGAGTGGCAGATCACAGAGCCGCGCCGCGCGGCCAGCCGCCACCGGATAGGTGAACATCGGCAGATCCGCATGATCCCATATCTGAGCGGTGATCTCGCAGAAGGCTTCCCCCTGAAGCGTCGTTTCCGCGAGGCGCTCGGCCGATGCCGCGAAGGCGCGGGCTGTGGCGTCGATCGTCTCGACTTCGGCCGGACTTTCCGCCGCATGGCTGGCCGCGAGAAAGAGCGCGTCGGCCCGGCCCGTTCCATGCTCCAGAATGTCGTGCAGCCAGGCGTGCAGGCTTGCCGCGTCTGTCACCTCACCGGCTTCGACCGCCGCCTCCAGCCCGTGGGAATAGCCGAAGGCCCCCACCGGGTACGCCGGTGAAAACCATTGCGTCAGGGTCAGCACGGCATCAATGCGCATGGCTGTGGGTCCGCCCGTGCCCATAGGCACCGCCCTCGGGGGTGAAGGGCTCTTCCACTTCGCGCAGTTGCGCGCCCAACTGTTCCAGCATGGCCCGGATCACGTGATCGCGCTGAATGACGAGGCGCGTGGCCTCGATCTGGCAGGGCATGTGGCGGTTGCCGATATGCCAGGCCAGCCTCGGCAGATCGGGCCCCGTGATTTCCAGGAGTTCCTCGACAGCGGGCACAACGGCGATGCGCCGCCCGTCCGCCAGCAGCAGCGCGTCGCCCGCGTTGAGCGAGGTCGTGGCCGCGAGATCCACCAGAAAGCGCAGGCCAGCATCGCTGGTCAGGACCTTGCGGCGCAGAAACCGGTCATCATGGGACAACACTGCGCGGTCCTGCTCCTGCCCGTCCCACTCACCTGCACGCTGCACGATGGCCGCGCGGGGCAGGCTGCTCTCGGGCGCGCTCACGGGGCCACCCGGATCGTGTGATAGGTGTAGATATCGCTGTGGGCGCCATAATCGGAGCGTACGAGATAGGAGATTCCCAGATCGGGAAGGTAATGCAGATAATCGATGTCCCCCTCGCCCGCCTCGCCGCGATAGCGCAACTCGATCGGGATCATGTCGTAGCTGCAGGCCCCGATGGTCACCCGGGCCTGCGCCCCGAAGATATAATGCTGCACCTCGCTGCTCAGCCCGTCGGCATCCAGTATCGCGGCTCTCGTGCTCCAGCCGCCGCCGGGCGTGATCGGCGGCAGGTCCGCCACGGGCAGCGGGAAGGTATAGGTGGCGCGCGTGCCGACGACAGGCTGGCCGTCCTCCTCGTCCAAAACCTCCAGCAGGTAGACACCCTTGCCGAGAAGGATGCGGGTGCCCGCGCCTTCGTCGTACATTAAGAGGCTCTGGACACGGTGGGGATCGATGCGGATGAAGCTCTCCACCTCGCCCTCGACCGTTTCGATCTCGATACCTTTTTCAAGGTCGGCCGCGACCGGGCATTGCGCGGCTGCCAGACCGGGCAGGATCAGTGCCAGTGGCAGAATTCTGGAGAGATCCTTCATCGTCTTTCCCTCAACGGCCTTCGCTCATCGTGATGCTAGAACAGAAAATAGCGCTGCGCCATGGGCAGGGTTTCGGCGGGGGCGCAGGTCAGCAATTCGCCATCGGCGCGCACTTCGTAGGTTTCGGGATGGACCTCGATCCGGGGCATTGCGTCGTTGAGCGGCAGATCGCGCTTGCCGATCGCCCGGGTGTTCTGCACCGGCAGGGTGTCCTTGGCGAGGCCGAGCGCGCTGGCGATACCCGCGTCGTGGGCCGCGGCGCTCACGAAACTGACCGATGACCGCTCGACCGAGCGTCCGAAGGCACCGAACATCGCGCGCGAATAGACCGGCTGAGGCGTCGGGATCGAGGCGTTGGGATCGCCCATCTGGGCGCAGGCGATGGTGCCGCCCAACAGCACCATTTCCGGCTTCACCCCGAAGAAAGCGGGGTTCCAGAGGCACAGATCGGCACGCTTTCCCGCCTCGATGCTGCCGATCTCGCGCGCGATTCCATGGGCGATGGCCGGGTTGATCGTGTATTTGGCCAGATAGCGGCGCACGCGGAAATTGTCGTTTTCTCCCGTTTCCTCGGGCAGGCGGCCGCGCTGTTTGCGCATCTTGTCGGCGGTCTGCCAGGTGCGGATGATCACCTCGCCCACGCGCCCCATGGCCTGGCTGTCCGAAGAGATGATCGAAAATGCGCCCATGTCATGCAGGATGTCTTCGGCGGCGATGGTTTCGCGCCGGATACGGCTTTCGGCGAAGGCCACGTCCTCGGGGATGGATTTGTCCAGATGGTGGCAGACCATGAGCATATCCAGATGCTCTTCAAGCGTGTTCACGGTGAAGGGGCGTGTGGGATTGGTGGAAGAGGGGATGACGTGCGCCTCGCCGCAGATCCGGATGATGTCCGGCGCGTGCCCGCCGCCTGCACCTTCGGTGTGATAGGCATGGATCGTGCGTCCCTTCATGGCCGCCAATGTGTTCTCCACAAAGCCCGATTCATTGAGCGTGTCGGTATGGATCATCACCTGCACATCGAGTGCATCAGCCACCGCGAGGCAACAATCTATCGCGGCAGGCGTTGTGCCCCAATCCTCATGCAGTTTCAGCGCTGCAGCCCCGCCGAGCACCTGTTCCTCCAGCGCGGCGGGAAGCGACGCATTGCCCTTGCCCGCGAAGGCGAGGTTCATCGGCAAGGCATCGGCGGCCTGCAGCATCCGCGCGATATGCCAGGGGCCGGGCGTGCAGGTGGTGGCCAGCGTGCCATGCGCAGGGCCTGTGCCGCCGCCCAGCATGGTCGTGACGCCCGAATGGAGCGCCTCGTCGATCTGTTGCGGACAAATGAAGTGGATATGGGCGTCAAATCCGCCGGCGGTGAGGATACGGCCCTCGCCGGCGATGGCCTCGGTGCCGGGGCCCACGATAATGTTGACACCCGGCTGCGTGTCTGGGTTGCCTGCCTTGCCGATGGCTGCGATGCGCCCGTCCTTCAGGCCGACATCCGCCTTCACGATCCCCCAGTGATCAAGGATCAGTGCATTGGTGATCACCGTGTCCACCGCGCCCTCGGCGCGGGTGATCTGGCTTTGCCCCATGCCGTCACGGATCACCTTGCCGCCACCGAATTTCACCTCCTCGCCATGGCCTCCCGCTGCCTCGGCGGTCAGGTCACGCTCCACTTCGATAATGAGCGCTGTATCGGCCAGCCGCAGCCTGTCGCCCGTGGTGGGTCCGAACATGGCGGCATGGTCGGCACGGGAAATGGTGGCGGTCATGGCTCTGCCTCTCCGGCGCGGCCCGCTGTGGCGGGTCCTGGTGCAAGAGGTTGCGACATCACAAATCTCCCATGATCTGCTGGTTGAAGCCGTAAATGCGGCGCGCGCCCGCAATGGGGATGAGTTGCACTTCGCGGCGCTGTCCCGGCTCGAAACGAACGGCCGTGCCTGCGGCGATGTTCAGTCGCTGGCCCCGCGCGGCATCGCGGTCGAACTCAAGCGCGGCGTTGGCCTCGGCGAAATGATAGTGGCTGCCCACCTGCACCGGCCTGTCGCCGGTATTGGCCACCATCAGCGTGGTCGCCGTGCGGCCCGGGTTCAACTCCAGGAGGCCCTCGGCGGGAAACATCTCTCCGGGGATCATTTGCGCCTCAGCCAGATCGCGGCGGCAAGGGCCAGCAGCCCCAAGGCCAGCACCAGGGTCAGCCAATGGCCGGCACCATGCGGATGCAGGTGCTCGCCGGGATGGGCGTGGGCGGGCAGGGCCAATAATACAAACTGTACAAAAAGCCCCGTCAATTGACATATTCTGAATGCCATTCGAGGTCTCCTCATCGGATGGGATTGTGGACAGTGACGAGCTTTGTGCCGTCGGGGAAGGTCGCCTCGATCTGCACATCGTGGATCATCTCGGGGATGCCTTCCATGCATTGATCGCGGGTGATCACCTGCGCGCCCGCTTCCATCATATCGGCGACCGAGCGGCCGTCGCGTGCGCCTTCCATCACCGCATCGGTAATGAGCGCGATCGCCTCGGGGTGATTGAGCTTCACGCCGCGCGCCAGGCGTTTGCGGGCCACCTCTGCGGCCATGGCGATGAACAGCTTGTCTTTCTCGCGGGGGGTCAGGTTCATCTCAGATCATCCAGGATTTGGGAAGGGCTGCGCCTGACAGCCGGGTCAGCAGGGGAATGAGTATCTGGCGCAGGCCATAGCCATCCGCCGCAAGCAGGCGCACAACGAGAAGATCCGGCCCGATCAGGCTGGCGCCGCCGCTGGTATTGAGCATCATGCGGGCCTTCGGCAGATGTGCCTCGGCATCGGGGGCGATATAGATGACCGAGGCGATGGCCCGCGCCCCGGCTGCGACCGTCGGGCGGCTCAGATGGGCGGCGATGTCCCCGCTGAGGGTGAAGCTGTCCAGAAAAAGCGGCAGGCCGGCCCGCGTGATCCTGATCTCGTCGCGAAGATGGGCCGATGTGATCCGCTCGCCCATGGCCATGCGCCCGAAGATGAGGGCTTCGCAGCAGAGCAGCCGCGCCGTGCCGCCCAGATCCACAGTAAGCCGCCGGTTGAGCGCCGCGTTCTGGAAAAGGATCGTCTCCTGCGGCACCCAGTGCAGAGAGGCGTCGCTCTCCACGGTCAGATGATTGCGGATGTGCGCGGTTTCGCCCTGTTGCGCCTTGTAGGCGCGCTCGGCGGCCTGTGTTGTCAGCGTCAGCGTGGTTTCGCGCGCTGCCTGCGCTGCGACCGATAACCGGTCACCGCCTGTCACGCCGCCGGCGGTATTGACCAGCACCGCCTGCATGTGCGGTCCGGCGCTGCGGGGAAAAAGCAGCTTGAGCGAGCCGGACTGGTGCAGGCGGGCCAGCACGCTCTGCCCGTCGCGCGGCTTGGATGCGAGCCTGACCGCACCACGGGCGCGCGGCTGTGATGCGAGTTGTCTCTCAAGGGCTGTGGCGGGCAGATTGATCGGATGGTCCTCATGCAGCCGTTGCAATGTTCAGAGAAACCGGAATGCGGCACCGCAGGAAGCGCAATCCTCCTCCACATGCGCCCGGTCTGGTTCGGTGCCGATCCAATGCGCATCTGCCGATAGGTGCTCAAATTTCGGGCGATTGCTGAAAAGCGGATCGGGCGGCTTCGCGACTGATGATTGCGCCGCGCCCCGCGTCAGCGTCCCTTGATCTGGATGGAAAAGCTGCGCTGCGCACCCTCTGGCGGCGGCGGGAAGGGGCCTGCGCCACGCACCAGTTGCACCGCTGCCTGATCGAGCGCGCTGGAGCCGGAACTGCGCGCCAGGGAAACAGAGGCGAGGCCACCACTTCCGCTTATGTTGAAAGCGACAACGGCGGTTCCCCTTGCGTTCACGGGCGGTCTGCCCGCCTGAGACAATCTCTGCATCACGAGACCGGGATAGTTGCTTGCCGCTGCATTGCCCGCAACCTCGCTGCGTCCGTCTGTGCCGCTCTGTGTCGCGGTGGCGTCAGATGTGCCGGTCGCGGCCCCGGCGCGGGTGTTTTGCTGCGCGTTGCCGGTGGATGTGCTGCCGGTCGGCGTGGGCTGCCTGTCTTGTGTTGACTGTGCGGGCTGGGGTGCGGGCTTGTGCGCCTCCTCGAATTCGGCGCTGCGCGGTTTGGGCCGGAGTGAGCGGGAGATGGCCGGGCTGGCCTCCGGTTCGGCGATCAGCCTGTCATCCGGCGTGATCATGTGGGTCGCCTGGGGCTGTGGTCTGGATGCGTCGAGCGCCTCGATGGGTGCCGATTCTGGTGTCGCCCGAGCCTCGGCCGGTGGTGAGGCCTCTGCGCTGAGCGGCAACGCCGTCTCGGGGGTGAGCGCAGCGAGCGCTGTGACCGGTGCCGCCTCTGATTCCTCTGCCCGACTGGCTGTCTCCGGTTCGGCGGGTGTGACCCTTGCGACGGTATCGCGTGGCGTTTCCTCGATCGGAACCACTTCGGTCGCCGTATCGGCTTGCGTGGGCGAAAGGGTACCAGCGGCCATATCCGCGAAGGCATTTCCCAGACGCACCTCTGTCGCGCCGCTCGCCCCTTCCATCTCGATTTCCTCGGATGGCATGAGCACAAACGCCAGCGCGCCATGGGCGGCCACGGCCAAGAGCAGCGCGAGCAGTTTGGCCACCGTCGGTGAAGGGCGCATCACAGCCCCCTTTCGGTGATGAGGACCACCTGCTCTGCACCGGCCGCGCGCAGAGCACGACCGATGCTGACAAGCTCTTTCGCCTCAAGATCACGGTCGGGCACCAGCCGGACGCGCGCGCGCGCCTCTTCGGGGAGCAACGCGAAAAATGCTGTTGCCGACTCTACCGGCGCGCCCTGATGAGTCAGGCGGCCATCGGCATGGACCACAAGCGCATCGGCGGGCGGCGTCCCTTCGAGATCGGCGGTGTTCACGAGCTTCAGATCCGCGTCGAGCGGGGGGGCCAGCGTCCCGGCCACGAGAAAGAAGATCAGCATCAGAAAGACGATGTTGATCAAGGCGATCGTCGGCTCACGGCCTCTCTCGGGAAGGCGGCGTTTCATGTCGCCTCCAGGACCGTGACACGCAGGCCGGACAGGGCACGCAGAGTGACGAGCAGATCAGTCAGGCGCTGGGCGCTCACCTCTGCCTCCAGGGCGATCAGAACGGTGAGCGGGCTGTCGTCGCTGCGCTGGGCTGCAATCACCTCCGGCAGGTCTTCAAGGGAGGCCGCATTGCCGTTGAAGCGCAGGCTTTCCGGGGCCAATGACAGAAAGACCGGGCGTTCGGAAGCATCGCTCGCCCCGGCACCCGCGGAGGCAAGGTCCACCTCGGCAAAGCGCGTGAAGGTGGATGAGAGCATGAAGAAGAGGAGCAGCAGAAAGATCACGTCGATCAGCGATGTCATTGACAACCTGCGCCGCCGCCTGTGCCTACGCATGAAGCGAGGCCGATGAAGGATCGGACAGCGCAGGAGCATCCCTGGCGACATCTGGGGCGAGAATGGTGCGCAAGGCACCTTGGGCCAGAATTCGGTCCGCATCCATCCGCGATTCGAACCAGCTGAGCATCAGCGCGGTGGGCATGGCCACACCAAGGCCCACCGCCGTGGTCAGCAGCGCCACCCAGATGCCGCCCGCCAGCACCGACGGATCAACCTGTGCTCCTGCGGCCTGCAGTGCCTGAAACGCCGAAATCATGCCCAGCACCGTGCCGAAGAGGCCCAGAAGCGGCGCAAGCTGCGCGACCGAATCGAGCAGCCTGAAACCACGCTCGAGCCGGGCGAAACGCATCTCCGCCTCGGCCTCCAGCCTCGCGGCGTCGGTCTGGCCGTCAATGGCCATGGCAACCACCGGCCGCAGGTAGCTGCGTGAGCGCTCCATATGCTGCCGGGCCGCTGCCCGGTCACCGCGATCCCAGGCGATGACCGCGGCATGGAGCGCCTTGTGGCGGCCGACACCGGCCACGGAAAACTGCCACATCTTGTAGAGCATGACCGTGAGCACCAGCACCGAGAGCGCGCCGAGGACAAGCACGACCGGCCCGCCGAGGTCGGCGATGCGCAATATGATCTCCTGAAAGGCTTCGATCATCCCAGTATCTCCACATCCGTCCGGCTGCGCAGGTCCAGATCGGTGATGCAGGCTCCCTCGGGCAGATCGCTGCCGCCCGTGCAGGTCTCCGCGCCATTGATCAGGACACGACCCAACTGCGCACATTCGATACCGGGCACGAGAAACTGGCGCACCCGGGGGCGCGCCGCGGGCAATTCCCCGAAATCGAACAATGTCAGCCGATCGACACCCCCATCGGTATCGAACAGAACCGCTTCATAAACGGCCCGGGTAATGTCGGCAGCATGACCATTCTGGATCATAAAGCTGATCCGGCAGGATTGATCGACAGTTTCGACGGAATTGAGTTCGATCGCGACTTGTGCGCGCAACGGCGCCTCGGCCAGAGCCGGTAAGGCACCCAGCAGCATGGCGCAGCAGAACGTCAGATATGTTTTCTTGCGGTATTGCATTGTCCCAGCCCCGGATGTTGCGAGCGCATATCTGGCTGAGGCGGCGACGCCCTCGCTCGATGGCGGAGGTTTACCATCGGGCAAGGGCGTTATGCAATACCTGATTAAATTGCTATGCTATTAGCCGAGATGGGCGCGCAACATCCAGGCGAATTTTTCATGGGTCTGCCCGCGGGCGATGCACAGATCTTCGGTCAGGGTGTCGCCGTGCTTTGCGGCCAGTTCACCTGCACCTGCCAGTGTCTCTGCCAACGTCTCTTGCGCTTCTTTCAACAGGCGGATCATGTCTTCTGCGGCGGGAACGCCTTCGGCCTCGGGCACCTTCGATCTTTTGAGCATACCGGCCAGCACGCCCTCGGCATGGGCACCCAGCGCCTTGACACGTTCGGCCAGGTCGTCCTGCGCGGCAAAGTGATCTTCATAGATTGTCTGGAACAGGTCATGCAGCGGGCCGAAGGCCATACCTGTCACGTTCCAGTGAAAGTTCTGAGCCATCATCGTGGTCACGACGGTTTCGGCCACACTCTGATTCAGCGCCTCGGCGATCTGTGCTGTTGCGTCATTGGAAAGGGTATGGGCTGTCTGTGTCATTCCTGTCTCCTGCATTTGTAAAACCATGCTGGCTGGCGAATGGCTTGCTTGCTGCCGGAAAGATAGGGTTGCCGGCCGGGCAGGGCAAGCAGTTTTTAGAATCTTTCTAAATTGAGTCGCGTTGCGCGATGACGTTCTGAAGCAGGAAAACGAGGTTGCGCCGCTGATGCGCGGTCACGCGCGAATGCAAAAGGAAGGTCGCGCTTGCCGTATCGCCATGCTTGAGGGCCCGGGCGAGCGCCATGAGCCATGCCTCGTCATCCGAGATTTCCGCCTCTCCCTCGCGCAGCAGGACGGGCCTGCGCCCCAGCGCCTGTGACAGGCAGCGCATCAGCACATCGGCGGCGGCCTGATGCGCAATCGCCGGATCACCCGACAGCGCGGCGCAGGCACCGACGAGGTCGGTATGACATTTGCACCGAGCCAGCCGCGCGGCATGACGCAGATGGTCGAGCAGGGTTCTTTCCCGGTTGCTGGCCTCGGGGCCGGACTCGTTGTCATCATTCCAGGTGTGGCGCGCGGCTTGTGTCATGCTGCCTTTCCGCCTTTGGCCATTACAAGAGGGGCCTTTTTCTTGCGGCATTTCCGGGCATAGGCCCGCTCCCAGTGCGAATAGGCCCCCATCACGCTCTGCTGGGCGGCAATCAATGTCACGAACGCTTCGCGATGGCTGTTCTTCTTCAGGGATTTGAAGAGAGATTTCTGCGCCTTTGTCATCGAGCATCCGATGCAATGCCCCTGCCGTTTGAACTTGCAGACGTCAATGCAGGGGCTGGGTATCTTGGCCATCTGGTCCTCGCTTGTCTGAGCGCCTCCTGGGCATACTGGCTTGGCCTGGTGATCCGGTCAATGCAACCTGCGCGCAAGCGGTGCGGCTTGCGTAACGTTCGGTTGCACGTTGCACGTCATCCGCTGCAGGGCCTGACCCACCTCGGCGGCCCTGAGCGCGATCAATTCGGCCTGTCCGGCCGGGACCATCAGGCTGGCGATCAGCGCCGCCTCGGCAATATCGCCCCTCGCCGCTTCGCGCACAAGGGTGACGAAAACCGCCTCGTCCGACCCGATACAGCTACAGCCCGGGCCATGGCGCACCAGTGGGCGGCGGGCGTGGCCGCAGAGGCTGCCCAGCAAGCCTTCGAAAAGCCGCAGATGCCTTCGGCCTTCGATCGAGCCGAAGCAGCGGGAGAAGCTGCTCCAGACCTGTTGCCGACCTTCCGGGCCGTCCATCCAGAAGCGCAGCGACAGGATCAGTTCCGCTTCCCATGCTGGCAGGTTGGTGAGCTGACCGACGACGGCCGCCCCGCTTTCTGTTTCGCCTCTTCCGGTCATTTGGTCAGGATCAACTTGCCGGCGCGGGTGATGCGCAAGGTGTAGCTTTGACCATCGAGGATGATCTCGGCTTTCACGCCATTGCGGATGAGATCGCGCGCGTCATAGGCGGCGATGTCTTCAGCGGTTCTGGCTGAGACTCTTTCGGGCACCTGTTGCATCAAGCTCATCGCCCCGCCCCATCGCTCTGCGCCTGCCTGCGCTGGTGGTCGTTCAGATGTTCGAGGGCAAGGCCCTCCGACATGGCGATTTCCGGCTGGATCTGCATGAGATCCTGCCAGCTATTCCGGGCGATGTGGTCGGAGGGGCGCGGTTCGGGCGGCGATGTTGCAAGCGCGGGTGTCTTCACGGTGTGCTCCTTTCCTGTGACATCCGGGCTTCCTGAGGGGTGGCTGGGAAGGGCGTCCGGGGACGCGGTTTGTTTCCGATATAAATAGTCAGAAATAAAGTTGC
>SLDH01000351.1 GCA_007125415.1 Roseovarius sp. | reverse complement strand
TTGCAATGCGCCCTCCCGGGGGGAGGGTCGGGTGCCGCCCGGGCTGGTCGCCCGGGCCAGGGCGTGTGGGGGTTTGGACAGTGGAACAATTTCCCGCCCTCTCTATCAAAAGAGACATGCGCACAACCTTCTCAGCAGCCTGCTAGGGCCGGGCAGGCGCTTCACGAGCTTGCCCGTTGATCACTCCAGCCCGGCACGGGCGTGGAAGATCGCTGATGCCGCGCTGTCACGCCCAAGGGTCAACCGCGCTTCACCCGCCCTCCTCGGCGACCTCTTCAAGAATCCAGCTTCGAAAGGCGTGCACGGTCTCTATATCCGATTTGGACGGCGGGATGGCGAGGTAATAGGCCTTGCTGGACTCTATGGCGAGATCGAAGGGGCGCATGAGCTGCCCTGTCTCCATCGCTTCGCGACAGGTCAACTCATCACCCAGCGCGATCCCCTGCCCCTTGAGCGCGGCGACAAAGACAAGCGTCATGTCCGAAAGATGGATGCCTGTTGTCAGAGGCGGCGCCTGCTGCACACCCGCAAGCGCGAGCCAGTCCTCCCAGTCCTGCGTGCCGCCCAGATGCAGCAGTGTGCCCCGAAGCACATCCTCCGGCCTGCTCATCCCGCCCAGCCGGTTGAGCAGCGCCGGACTGATCAGCGGGGTGAATCCCACGCGGCGCAGCAAGACCTGTTCGACACCGCGCAAATCCGCATCCGCGAAGGCGATGAACACATCCACCGACGGATCCGAAACGTCACCTAGCACCCGGGGCGTCCGGATCGAGAGCGTCACCTCGGGGCAGATCGCCCGGAACCGCTGCAGTTTGGGCCCGAGCCAGCTTGCCGCAAAACCCGGTGTGCTGCTGATGGTCAACTCGCCCGAGAGGCCCTGCCCGGCATTGCGCGCCGCCGAACCGCTGATCATCGACAAGGCGCGCGCGCTGTCCTCTGCAAAGGCACGGCCTCGCGCGGTCAGTTCCAGCCGGGTGCCGACACGGGTGAAAAGGGCAAAGTCCAGATCACGCTCGAGCAGGCGCAGCTGATGGCTGACCGCGCTGCGCGTCAGGTTGAGATCTTCCGCCGCCTTCCAGACCGTGCCGTGACGCCGAAAGCTGTCGAGCGCGCGCAACGATTGGGTGGTGGGGATGCGTTTCATCAGAGACGAGCCGGCGAAGGGTCAGGTGAGAGCGGTGACCGCGTGCCTGAAAGCCCGAGCCCTCGAGCCCCTGTGATCTGCCCCGGAAATCTCATCACGCCCTCATGCAGCCAACCGCTGCAATCCTGCGCGAAAGCCGCGCGAAGGTGAAGAAAATTTGTCATTCCCGGCAAAAGGTTTCACTTGGCTGCAGGCTTGGATGGCAGCTACCCTAGCGCATCGCATGACATGAGGGAGAGACGCCATGCCGCTCGACAAGAATGTGGACACTTTCAGCCTGCAACGGCGCAAGCAGGGGGGCGGCACCGCACCGCTCGCAACCTGGGGCGCGCGCAACGAGACCGATCCGCTGACCGATGTGCTGCTCGGCTCGCCCGCCCATCTCTTTCACCGTGCCACCTCGAGCCTCTCGCGCAAGCATCTGCGCGAGGCGCCCTGCAACATTCAGGTCGCGCAGGCCCAGCATGCCGAGCTTGTGGATGCCTACCGGCATTTCAACGTGAAGGTCCACATGCCCGCGCCCGAGCCGGAACTGACCATGCAGGTCTATACCCGCGACAGCTCCTGCATGACGCCTTATGGTGCCTTCATCACCGCCATGTCACAATGGTGGCGCCGCGGCGAGAATTACGCCGCGATCCGCATGTATGAAAAGCTGGGGATCCCGATCTATGACATGGTCACCGCCGGCACCTTCGAGGGCGGGGATTTCAACGTGATCGAGGAGGGCTGCGTCCTGATCGGCTGTGGCGAGGCGCGCACCAATGAGGCGGGCGCGCGGCAGGTCGCAAGCTGGTTCGAAGCCGAGGGCTGGGAGGTGCGGCTGGCCTTCATCGACGAATATTACGTGCATATCGACCTCATGGTCGTGCCCATCGCCGACAAGCTGACCGCCGTTTGCCTTGATTGCACGGAACCGGCGATCGTGGACTGGCTGAAGGCCAAGGGGCATGAGATCATCGATGTGCCCTTCCCCCACACGATGGCGCTCGGTTGCAACCTCATGTCGCTGGGCAATGACCGGGTGATCGCGCCGAGCTCATCCACCGTGCTCATCGAGAAGCTGCGCGCGCGTGGCTTCGAGGTGGCGGCCGTGGATACCGCCGAAATCTCCAAGACAGGTGGCGGCATTCACTGCATGGCGCAGGCGCTCAGACGCGCCGCTTAGAGGCTGCTGAAAAACGAACAGGGGCTGCAAAAGCAAGGGAAACTGTTCCTCTCCCTCTGTTTCTACGTCGAGAGGAGGGCGGCGCCCGACCCTGGGCGGGCGCCTCGATACGCCGGGGCGACTGTGCTTTATGGCAGCCAAGACCCTCTGACCGTTTTGCTTCTTGCAACGTCGCAATGCGCCCTCCCGGGGGGAGAGCCGCGCACCGCCCGGGCTGGCCGCCCGGGCGAGGGCGTGGGACCAGCGTGGCGCAGAACGGTTTTCCGCCCTCTGTGTCAAAACATGCATTTGCAAGACTTTTTCAGCAGCCGCCTGAGCATCTTGCGTCGTGTCGGGTTGATCCCCGCCCGGGGGAGCACCGCAGGGGCATCGGAAAACCGCTGAACCCGATCCGTCGCAAAATGATCAGGGGGCAGGTTCCTGCTGCGTGATGCAGTGGATCCCGCCGCCACCAACGGCAATCGAGGAGACACCGACGCCGATGACCTCCCGGCCAGGCAAGACATCAGCGAAGATCTCGGCCACCATCTCATCCTGCCGCAGCCCGTATTTCGGCATGATCACAGCGCCATTGCACAGATAGCTGTTGACGTAAGAGGTGCAGAAACGCTCGCCCACGGCCACCTTGTCGGGCGGTGCATAGGGCAGATGCACCATCCGGAT
>SLDH01000350.1 GCA_007125415.1 Roseovarius sp. | reverse complement strand
CAGGACCAGCCAGGCAAGTGCGCCGGGCACGCTCACCTGCCCTGAGGGGATGGGGCGCGAGGCGGTGCGCGCCACGCGGCCGTCAATATGCCGGTCCGTGATGTCGTTCCATGTGCAGCCTGCGCCGCGCATGAGAAACGCGCCGATGGCGCAGCCGACAAAAATCCACGCATCGAACCAGCTTGCGCGCCCGCTTGCCAGCATGGCAAGCGCCAGTCCCCACCAGCAGGGCAGCAGCAGAAGCCAGGTGCCTATGGGGCGGTCGGCGCGCGACAGGCGCAGATAGGGGCGGCTCCACGCCGGGGCGTGGTGATCTACCCAGTTGCCGCGATAGGCATCGGCCACCTGGCCACCGGCCTCTGGCGTCTGGTGATCGCTGCTCATATGCTGGCCCTCATGAAGGATGCAAAGGTCAGGCTGTTTGTAGAGCACCCACTGGGGCAAGGGCAATCGGTTGCCCTCAACCGTGCGCAGGCGCATTATCTTTTCGGTGTCATGCGCTTGGCAGAAGGGGATGCCGTGTCGCTTTTCAACGGCGTGGCAGGGGAATGGCGCGCCCGCGTCGCCGAGGCGGGCAAACGGGGCGGAACGCTTCTGGCCGAGGCGCAGACACGGGTGCAGCAGATGGCACCCGACCTCTGGCTGCTCTTCGCCCCGATCAAGAAGGCGCGCACCGATTTCATCGTGGAGAAAGCCGCCGAAATGGGGGCCGCGCGCATCTGCCCGGTCCAGACCGATTTCACCAATGCCGAGCGTATCCGGCAAGACCGGCTGCAGGCCCATGCGGTGGAGGCCGCCGAGCAATGCGGCGGCACCTTCGTGCCCGAGGTGACGGCTCTGCAAAAACTCTCTGCAGTGCTGGACGTCTGGCCCGCTGACCGGCACCTGATGTTTTGTGACGAGGCGCTGGCGGGGTTGGCATCCGCGCTGGACGGTCGAGCTGCAACTGCAGGGCAGCCCTGGGCCATCCTGATCGGGCCGGAGGGTGGCTTTTCGGAAACCGAGCGCGCCCGCCTGCAAGCTCTGCCACAGGCGCAGCCAGTGTCGCTGGGCCCGCGCATCCTGCGCGCAGATACGGCGGTGGTGGCCGCAATGACACTCTGGCAAAGTGCTCTAGGAGACTGGCAATGAGCTTCCTGCGGCCCGAAGCCACGGCGCAATTGCTGCGCTGGCGCGAGGTGATGATCGGCGTGGCACTATTCACGCTCGGCATGATCTGGGTGCTGACCCGCAGCGGCCTGTTGCCCTATCTCGGTTCGGGTTTCGCAGGCCTCGGTATTGCCCTCATCATGGTGGGGCGTCAGCGCGCGCGCTTTCGCCTGCCCGGACGAGGACCCGGCATTGTCAATGTCACCGAGGATCAGATCGCCTATTTCGGCCCGGTGACCGGCGGCACCATCGCGCTGGATGATCTGGAGCAACTGAGCCTCGACAGCACCGAGGAGCCCGCCCATTGGGTGCTGATCCAGCACGGTGAGCCTGAGCTTTGCATCCCCGTGACCGCTGAGGGAGCTGAGGCGCTTTTTGACGCCTTTGCGCGGCTTCCGGGGCTGAAGACCGAGCATATGCTGGCCCAGATGCACGGCCTTTCAGGTGCGCGCGTGGTTATCTGGCGCGCCGGGAATGATCTGCCCCGGTTGCGCTGAGGCGGCCGCGGCTGCCGGTTCGTTGTGGCGTATGGACAAGCCTGCGGTGCAAGGGCAGGGTGCGCCCGAAGCAACAAGGGGAGCTTGCCCATGTCATCGCCCATACGTGCCGCGGATCATCTGGTGGATCAGCTTGTCGCACAGGGGACGCGCCATGTCTTCGGTGTGCCGGGCGAAAGCTATCTTGCCATTCTCGACGCGCTGCACGGCCGCAACGAGATCGATTTCATCACCTGCCGGCAGGAAGGCGGCGCGGCCATGACCGCTGACGCCTATGGCAAGCTGACGGAACGGCCGGGTGTCTGCTTTGTCACGCGCGGCCCGGGGGCCACCAATGCCAGCGCGGGCGTACATGTCGCCTTTCAGGACAGCACGCCGATGATCCTTTTCATCGGTCAGGTGGCGCGCGACATGATCGAGCGCGAAGCCTTTCAGGAGATCGACTATCGCCGCATGTTCGGCCAGATGGCCAAATGGGTGGCGCAGATCGATGATCCGTCGCGCATTCAGGAGTTCGTCAGCCGGGCCTACCGGGTGGCGCTCTCGGGCCGACCCGGGCCGGTGGTGCTCGCCCTGCCCGAAGACATGCTGGTCGAGAAGATTACCCCGCCACCCCCGCCGCGCCGCGTGGAGCGTGCCCGCTACCGTCCCGCTCAGGCGGCGGAAGAGGCACTGCTGCACAGGATCGCCGGTGCCGCGCGCCCCCTGGTCATCGCCGGGGGTGGCGGCTGGAGCGAGGCCGCGCGCGCCAGGCTGGCGCGCTTTGCCGAAGCGCAGGGCCTGCCGGTTGCGGCCTCCATGCGGGCGCAGGGCGTCATGGATAACAGCCATCCCAACTATGTGGGGCATTTCGCCGTCGCCAAGGCGCCCTATCTGGTCGATGCGCTGCAGGCTTCTGATCTGGTCATCGCCATTGGCCCGCGTCTGGGAGAAATGACGACGGGCGGTTATACCTATCTCGATGCCCCTGTCCCGGCGCAAAACCTCGTGCATGTGCACCCCGCCCCGGAAGAGCCGGGCCGCGTTTACGAGCCCGACCTGGCGATCACTGCCGATATGGAGAGCTTTTGCGCCGCCGCCGCCGCCTGGCATCCGGTCGCCCCGGACCGCTTTGCCGAGAACCTTGCCGAATTGCGCGCGGGCTACGCTGCCTTCAGTGATCCCGAAGGGTTGGGGGCAGAGGATGCCTTCGCGCAGATGATCGATCATCTCAATTCGGTGCTGCCCGAGGATGCCATCGTGACCAACGGGGCGGGGAATTACGCGGCCTGGCTGCACCGGTATCTGCGGGCGCGGGGGTTCCCGGGGCATCTGGCGCCGACCTCGGGCT
>SLDH01000313.1 GCA_007125415.1 Roseovarius sp. | reverse complement strand
GATCAGCGCCGCTGTCGGCTCGGCGAGCCGGTGGCCCAGCGAGGCATCCTCGGCTACCAGCACCTTGCTGACACCGTCGATCCTGGAGGCGGCTTCGCCAGCGGCGGCCGCGGTGGCCCCGGCGGCCAGGACCGTTACATCGCCCAGTTGCCGCGCGGCCGTCACGGCTTTCGCGGTCGCGTCGAGCGCCAGTTCACCATCGGTAATTTCTGCTAGAAGAAGAACAGCCATTACACAGCCCCCGCTTCCTTGAGTTTCGACACAAGCTCGTCGACCGAGCCCACGATTTCGCCGGCCTTGCGCGCTTCGGGCTCGTCGGTTCTGACGATCTCGAGGCGGGGGCTGACATCGACGCCGTAATCGGCGGCGGTCTTTTCATCCAGAGGTTTCTTCTTGGCCTTCATGATGTTGGGCAGCGATGCGTAGCGCGGCTCGTTGAGGCGCAGATCCACGGTGATGATCGCAGGCATCTTCACCCTGATCGTCTGCAGCCCGCCATCGACCTCGCGGGTCACCAATGCGCTGTCGCCATCTATCTCAAGACCGGAGGCGAAAGTGCCCTGTGACCAGCCGAGAAGCGCGGAAAGCATCTGCCCGGTGGCGTTCATGTCATTGTCGATCGCCTGTTTGCCAGCCAGCACAAGGCCCGGCTGTTCTTCATCGATTACGGCCTTGAGCAGCTTGGCCACGGCAAGCGGTTCGATGTCCGTGTGAACATCATCGGCCGCAACGATCAGAATCGCACGATCCGCGCCCATGGCCAGCGCCGTGCGCAATGTCTCCTGGCTTTGTTTCACGCCGATGGAGACGGCCACAACCTCGTCGGCCTTGCCCGCTTCCTTGAGGCGGATCGCCTCTTCCACGGCAATCTCGTCGAACGGATTCATCGACATCTTCACATTGGCAAGGTCGACCCCGGATCCATCCGCTTTCACGCGAACCTTCACATTGTAATCGATCACGCGCTTGACAGGTACAAGTACCTTCATTTGCAGTCTCTCCCTCTTTTCAAAACAGAGCCGCCTGGCGACTCGTCGGCTGTTCCATTCCGCCCGTGATATAGCGTTGCGTAACCGGAAAACAGGGGAAAAAGCGTCTCTTTTCCGGCGCACGACGTCACGTTTTCACTGACCCTCGGAAGATTCCGATTTTCCGGGCCAATTTCCTCGCAAGAAGTTTTCACCGCCTTAACGAAAGGCCCCGCCACTGTGGGCGGGGCCTTGATTTGCTGCGGCTTTTGCGGCTTGTCAGTCGTCACGGCTTTCCGGTGTTTCCACGAGCATGTCGTAATCATCACCGCCGGCAATATCATTGGCCGCGGGCGCGGCGAGGGCCGCTGCTGCCTCGGCCTCTTCGCGACGGGCCTCGATCACCACATTGTCACGGCTCTGGGCGATCTGACGCATCTGCTGCGTGGCGCCACCCGTACCCGCGGGGATCAGGCGACCGACGATGACGTTTTCCTTCAGACCCACGAGCTTGTCGCGCTTGCCCTGAACAGACGCCTCCGTGAGCACCCGGGTGGTCTCCTGGAAGGAGGCGGCCGAGATAAAGGAGCGCGTCTGCAATGAAGCTTTGGTGATGCCCAGCAGGATCGGCTCGCCCGTGGCCTCGCGGCCGCCCTTCGAGACGGCTTTAGCATTGGCCGCATCGAACTCGGCCTTGTCCACATGCTCGCCCTTGAGCAAGGTCGTCTCGCCGCTGTCGAGGATTTCCCATTTCTGCAGCATCTGGCGTACGACAACCTCGATATGCTTGTCGTTGATCTTCACGCCCTGCAACCGGTATACCTCCTGAACCTCGTCGATCATGTAATCGGCGAGCGCCTCGACACCCATGATCGAAAGGATATCGTGAGGCGCGGGGTTGCCATCCATGATGTAGTCGCCCTTTTGCACATAATCCCCTTCCTGAACGGGGATATGCTTGCCCTTGGGCACCATGTATTCGACGGGCTCGAGGGTTTCATCGGCAGGCTCGATGCTGATGCGACGCTTGTTCTTGTAGTCACGCCCATAGCGCACATAGCCGTCGATCTCGGCGATGATGGCATGATCTTTCGGGCGACGCGCCTCGAAGAGTTCGGCCACCCGAGGCAGACCACCGGTGATGTCCTTCGTCTTGGCGCCTTCGCGCGGGATACGTGCGACGACATCACCAGCGGCGATTTCCTCCCCTTCTTCGACCGAAAGAATAGCATCGACGGACATCGGGTAGATGACCGGATTGCCCGCATCGTTGCGAACAGGCTCTCCATCCGGACCAACGATCAGGATCTCCGGCTTGAGTTCGTTCCCCTTCGGCGCGGCGCGCCAGTCCGTCACGATCTTCTGGGTCATGCCGGTGGCATCATCGGTCACATCCCGCAGGGCGACCCCTGTCACCAGATCGACGAATTTCGCCGTGCCGGCTTTCTCCGCGAGGATGGGTAGCGTGTAGGGATCCCATTCGAAAAGCTTCTGGCCGCGCGTGACGCTATCGCCTTCCTTCACATAGAGCTTGGTGCCATAGCCGACCTTGTGGCTGGCCAGCTCCTTGTCTTTCTCGCCAAGGATCCTGAGCTTCATGTTCCTGCCCATCACCAGCGTTTCGCCGAGCTTATTGTCCAGCGTTTGCGCATTGTCGAAAACAACCTTGCCTTCCTGGCTTGCCTCGAGGAAGGACTGTTGCCCGCCCTGCGCCACGCCGCCGATATGGAAGGTCCGCATGGTCAGCTGTGTGCCCGGCTCGCCGATGGATTGAGCCGCGATGATCCCGACCGCCTCGCCGATATTGACCATGGTGCCGCGCGACAGGTCTCGCCCGTAGCACATCGCACAGACGCCATCTTCGGACTCGCAGGTCAGCGGGCTACGGATGCGGCAGGTCTGCACTCCGGCAGCCTCGATCGCATCGGCCGCGCGCTCGTCGATCAATTCTCCCTTGCGCGCCAGCACGGCCTCCTCGATCGGGTGCAGGATATCATCCGCAGCGACCCGCCCGAGAATGCG
>SLDH01000397.1 GCA_007125415.1 Roseovarius sp. | reverse complement strand
TTCTTCAGTCCCCTCGGCCCGACCGTGATCCGCCAGGGCATGCCGATCAGATCCATCGTGGCGAACTTGCCGCCGGCGCGCTCGTCGCGGTCATCATAGAGCGGCTCCAGCCCCAGCGCACTCAGTGACGCATAAAGCGCCTCGCAGGCCGCATCGGCCTCTGCATCACCTTGCTTGAGATTGACGATCCCTGCATGAAAGGGGGTTACCCCCTCGGGCCAGATGATGCCTTTCTCGTCATGGCTGGCCTCTATGATGGCCCCCACCAGACGGCTCACGCCGATGCCGTGGCTGCCCATATGCACCGGCACGGGCTTGCCGTCGGGCCCCTGAACCGTGGCCCCCATCGCATCCGAATATTTCGTGCCGAAATAGAAGATCTGCCCCACCTCTATGCCGCGCGCCACGCGGCGACGGGCCTCGGGAACCTGATCGAACAGCGCCGCATCATGTGTCTCATCGGTGCGGGCATAACGCGAGGTGAATTCCTCGAGCACGGCCCGGCACTGGGCAACATCGTCATAATCGATGTCCCGGTCGCCAAACCGCAACTCGGTGATCGCGCTGTCATAGAACACTTCCGATTCGCCCGTTTCCGCAAGCACAAGAAACTCATGCGTGTCATCACCGCCGATCGGACCGCTATCGGCGCGCATCGGAATGGCCTGCAGGCCCATCCGCTCATAGGTGCGCAGATAGCTGACAAGATGGCGGTTATAGGCGTGCAGTGCATCTTCCTTCGTCAGATCGAAATTGTAACCGTCCTTCATGTAGAATTCACGGCCCCGCATCACGCCGAAGCGCGGGCGGATTTCGTCGCGGAATTTCCACTGGATCTGATAGAGCGTGAGCGGCAGATCCTTGTAGGAACCGACATGCGCGCGGAAGATGTCCGTCACCAGCTCTTCTGCCGTCGGCGTGTAGAGCATGTCGCGCCCGTGCCTGTCGCGCATGCGCAGCATCTCCTCGCCGAAAGCTTCGTATCGGCCACTTTCGCGCCACAGATCAGCCGGTTGCAGGACGGGCATCTGGATGGGGATATGCCCCGCCCGCACTTGCTCCTCATGCACGATGTTCTCGAGCTTGCGCAGCACCTTGAAGCCCAGCGGCAGCCACGAATAGATGCCCGCGCTGGCCTGCTTGATCATGCCCGCACGCAGCATCAGACGATGGCTGACGATCTGCGCCTCCGACGGGTTTTCCTTGAGCACGGGAAGGAAGTAACGGGAAAGGCGCATGAAGCCTCCTGAACTCTGATGATGCCTGCGCGAGGTGTATGGCTTTGGCAGCGCAGAGACAAGAGAGCGCACGACAAAGCCGGGCAGGACGATGGCCCTTTTTCTGGCCTGTTGCATCTGATCGGGTGCAACCCTTCCCGATTACCAGGGCATGCCTTCCTCATCCCTTCACGCGAGCGGGTTGATGCAGAGGTCGGATCGGGCATCTTCCCATGCAACACTTGCGCCTTATCTCCGGATCAACGAAAGATGGAGCCTGGCAATCGGACAGAGGGATGAATGGGCCTGCCGGTGAACACACAGCTCAAGGCATGGGGCATCGCTTCGGTGGTCTTTCTTGTGGTGCTCTGGGCCCTTGGCGATGTGATATTGCCTTTCGTGCTCGGGGCGGCCATCGCCTATTTTCTCGATCCCGTCGCAGATCGGTTACAGAAACTGGGCTGCAGCCGGGCGCTGGCGGTAACGATCATTACCCTGGCGGTAATCCTGATTTTCGTGATCATGGCCCTGCTTGTGATCCCGGCACTCATGGAACAGTCGGTGGCTCTCTTCAACACCGCGCCCGATCTGGCGCGTGACCTGCGGAATTTCCTGACAGAGCGGTTTCCCGCGCTGCTGGACAATGGCTCGGCGCTCCATCAGTCGCTCTCCGCGCTTGGCGACACCGTCAACGAACGGGGCATTCAGCTGCTGGAATCGGCCCTGACATCCGCCGCTTCGCTGATCAATATCGCGATACTCTTCATCATCGTTCCCGTGGTCGCCTTCTATCTGTTGTATGACTGGGATCGCATGATCGCAGCCATCGATGATATGCTGCCCCGTGATCATGCGCCGGTGATCCGCGATCTGGCAGCGCAGATCGACCGGACCTTGGCCAGCTTCATCCGGGGGATGGGCACGGTCTGCCTGATCCTCGGGACGTTCTATGCCGCGGCCCTCATGCTGGTCGGGCTTCAGTTCGGCCTTGTGGTGGGCGCCATTGCGGGGCTCATCACCTTCATTCCCTATGTAGGCGCGATCGTCGGCGGGGTGCTGGCCATCGGGCTTGCGCTCTTTCAGTTCTGGGGGGATTGGCTCTCAGTCGCGCTGGTGGCTGGCATCTTCGCGCTCGGACAGGCTGTCGAGGGCAACGTGCTCACCCCGAAACTGGTTGGCAATTCAGTGGGCCTGCATCCGGTCTGGCTGATCTTCGCGCTGTCGGTATTCGGGATGCTCTTCGGTTTCGTGGGCATGCTGGTGGCTGTGCCTGTTGCCGCCGCCATCGGCGTTCTGGCTCGCTTCTTCATCGCGAAATACAAGGACAGCCTTCTCTATCGCGGCCTCAGCGAGAGTGACGATGAGTGATCTCGAGGCGAGCCCCCAACAGCTCAGCTTCGATCTGCCGGTGCGAGAGGCGCTGGGGCGGGAGGATTTCTTCGTCTCGCCCGCCAATGCCGCAGCCGTGGCCATGATCGAAGGGTGGCAGGGATGGCCCGGCGGCAAATTCCTGCTGATCGGGGCGCGTGGTGCGGGCAAAACCCATCTGGCGCATGTCTGGGCGGGGCTCGCGAAGGCGGAAATCATCGCGGCGACGGACCTGCCGGGTGCTGACATCGCCACACTCGCGCAAGGCCGCATCGCCGTCGAGGATATCGACCGGATCGCAGGGCAGGCAGATGCGGAAGAGGCGCTTTTCCACCTGCATAATCTGGTTCTGGCCGAGAGGCACGCACTTCTGCTGACATCCCGCCGGGAGCCGCATCTGTGGTCT
>SLDH01000245.1 GCA_007125415.1 Roseovarius sp. | reverse complement strand
CGGTGAAGCGGATCAGCGATGTGATCGCGCTGCGCGCACACCAGTTCCGCGAGGATACCGGCCCGCTCGCGCACCCTGTCCGCCCCGACAGCTTTGTCGAGATCAACAATTTCTACACCGCGACCGTCTATGAGAAAGGCGCCGAGGTGATCGGCATGCTCAAGCGTCTTGTGGGCGAAGAGGCCTACAGGCGCGCGCTCGATCTCTATTTCGAGCGCCATGACGGGCAGGCCTGCACCATCGAGGATTGGCTGAAGGTCTTCGAGGAAGTCACCGGGCGGGACCTCACCCGGTTCAAGCGCTGGTATGAGGAGGCCGGCACCCCGCGCCTCAGGGTCACCGACGAGTACAAGGACGGCACCTACACACTGCATTTCGAGCAGGAGACACCGGCCACCCCCGGACAGCCCATGAAGACCCCGCGCGTGATCCCCATTGCCGTGGGCCTGCTCAACCCCAACGGCGACGAGGTGCAGGGCACGACGATGCTGGAAATGGATCAGGCAAGGCAGAGTTTCAGCTTCGACGGGCTGGCCGCCCGGCCCGTGCCTTCGATCCTGCGGGGCTTCTCCGCGCCGGTGATCCTCGAGCGCGAGACCGACAATGCCGAGCGCGCCTTTCTGCTCGCCCATGACACCGACCCTTTCAACAAGTGGGAGGCAGGCCACGCGCTGGCGCTTGACGGGCTTCTCGCGATGATACGCGACGGCACCGCGCCCGACACGGCCTATCTCGATGCCGTGGCCAGGATGGCACAGGATGCCAGCCTCGATCCGGCCTTCCGGGCGCTGGCGCTGGGCCTGCCGGGGCAGGACGAACTGGCCCAGGCCCTGCATGAGGCCGGCACCACGCCTGACCCGCAGGCGATCTGGGAGGCGCTGGAGACCCTGCGCCAAGCCCGTGCCGCGCATATGCAGGACATCACCGCGCAGCTTTATGCCGAACATCAGGTCACCGCCCCTTTTGCACCGACAGCCGAACAGGCCGGCGCACGCGCGCTCGCGAATGCCGCGCTCGGCATGATCAGCAGGCTCGATGGCGGCGCGCAGGCGCAGCGCCAGTTCGACGCGGCTGACAACATGACCCAGCAACTCGCCGCGCTGGCCTGCCTTCTTCAGGCGGGCAAGGGGGCCGACGCGCTTGAGGCGTTCGAGGCGCAATGGCGGCATGACCGGCTGGTGATGGACAAATGGTTCTCTCTGCAGGTGATCCATGCCGCCCCGGATCAGGCCGCCGCCACGGCCGAGCGGCTGACCGGCCATCCCGATTTCGAGATGAAGAACCCCAACCGCTTCCGCGCCACGCTGGGCGCGCTCGCCATGTCGCCCGCCGGGTTCCATCATGCCAGCGGCGCGGGCTACAGCCTGCTTGCCGACTGGCTGATCAGGCTCGATGCGCTGAACCCGCAGACCACCGCCCGCATGAGCACCGCGTTCGAGACATGGCGGCGCTACGATCCGGGCCGACAGGCACTCATCAAGGCGCAGCTTGACCGGATCCTCAGCACAGCGGATCTCAGCCGCGACACGACCGAGATGATCAGCCGCATCCTTGCGGACTGACCCTCACTCCGCCTCTACGGTCCTGATCACCACAGGCCGAGCCTCGGGCCGGACGCTGCTCAGCGGCTTGCAATAGCTTTGCCACCTGATCCAGCGCTTCATGTCATGGCGCTTGGCAGCGTCGTGAAAAGGGCCCCAATCAGCGGCGACCCCGCGCATCCCCGCCGAGATGACGCCATCGCGCCTGACGGTGCGGGTCATGATCCGCAGGGCGCAGGCCAGATTGTCGGGCGCATGGGTCAGCGCTTCGCCGCTGCGCGCCCGGCAGCCGTAGCCGCGCGCTGTCGCCGGCAGGATCTGCAGGAGGCCATACCATTGCCCCCCGCCCCCCACCGCGTGGGGGCGATAGGTGCTTTCATGCTTGGCCAAAGCCGAGAGCAACCCAACCCAGAAGGCGCGCCGCTGGGCCTCATCCGCCTGCGGATAGGCCGGGCACCAGGCGTCGATGTCGCGCGGCACCACGCTGGTGAGCGGGCGCGCATGATCCTTCAGGGAGGCAAGGGCGGCGCGGGTCCAGAGCTGTGCCTGCGGCCGATCTTCCCAGCGGGTGCGGGGCAGGTTTTCATCCCGCACCGGCGCGGTGAGGCGTGGCTCCGTCTGCCCGCTCTCCTCGGCTGCCGAAACCGGCAGAGGCAGGAGAATCATCAAGAGAACGGTCAGCATCTTCCTCATCGCTGCAGTTTCCCGGCTTTTCCGCCCCGGATCAATCGCTTCATGCCCGCCGCGCCCCCTTGCCCACCTAACCGCGCTGGCCTAGAACCGCGAATGACGCAGAAACGGAGCACCCGCCCCATGCTGGATCTGACCTATGAGCCCCCGAAACCCCGCGTGATCGCCGGGGCCAAACATGACTGGGAACTGGTGATCGGCATGGAGGTTCATGCGCAGGTGGCCTCCCGTGCCAAGCTCTTCTCGGGGGCCTCCACGGCCTTCGGCGCCGAGCCCAACGCCAATGTCGCCTTCGTCGATGCCGCCATGCCCGGCATGCTGCCGGTGATCAACGAATTCTGCGTGGAACAGGCGGTGCGCACCGGGCTGGGGCTCAAGGCGCGGATCAATCTCAAATCCGCCTTCGATCGCAAGAACTACTTCTACCCCGACCTGCCGCAGGGCTACCAGATCAGCCAGCTTTACGCGCCTCTGGTCGGTGAAGGCGAAATCCTCGTGGACATGGAGCCGGGGATCGCCCGGCGCGTGCGGGTCGAGCGCATCCATATGGAACAGGATGCCGGCAAGTCGATCCATGACATGGATCCCAACATGAGTTTCGTCGATCTCAACCGCACCGGCGTCGCGCTGATGGAGATCGTCTCCCGCCCCGATATCCGCGGCCCCGAGGAGGCCGCCGCCTATGTCGGCAAGCTGCGCCAGATCCTGCGCTATCTGGGCACCTGCGACGGCAACATGCAGAACGGCAATCTGCGCGCGGATGT
>SLDH01000337.1 GCA_007125415.1 Roseovarius sp. | reverse complement strand
GGATGGGAAGCAGGGGCCGGAGGTCACGCTGGCGCGCGTGTTGGAGCCTTTTCCGGTTGAGTGGAAAGTTCAGCGGATAAGGCAATCTACCTGAAACAGATGGGGCAGGCCGCAGCCTGCCCCAATGGTGTGGATTTTTCACCTTATCGCGGGAAAGACCACGCCGATTCTTCTGCTAGGTGATTCAGGGTATCCCGGAATATACTGGTTTGGCAAGCATTTCGGAGGACTGATGCATCGTTTCGCTTTCGACTTAGGAACAAACTCACTTGGCTGGGCCGTCTATTGCGTGGACGCTGATATGCGGCCCACTTCTCTTGAAAAGATTGGGGTGAGGATATTTCCGAACGGTCGGGACCCACAGTCGAAGGTGTCGAATGCCGCTGGCCGCAGAATGCCGCGCGGTGCAAGGCGAAGGCAGGATCGAAGCCTAAGACGAAGGAAGCGCCTGCTTGATGACCTGATCGGGTTTGGCCTGCTGCCATCAGATGCAGATGCTCGCAGCGCAGTCTTTGCCGCAAATCCCATTGAAGCAAGGGCTCGGGCCGCGCGTGAAAAGGTGGCTCTGGAACAACTTGGCCGGGCACTTTGGCACATGTCGAAGCATCGCGGTTTCAAGAGCAACCGCCGGGCCGACAAGGATGCGGATGAAAAGGGCAAGATCGCGATCGCCTCGGCCGCCCTTCTGGAGCGACTGAGGGCAGATGGGCACCCGACATACGGTGCATTTCTGCACGCGCGCCTTGCGCGTGGCGAAGGTACCCGCATTCGTCCGGCGGGCGAAGGCGCGAAGCTTTCCTACGAATTCTACCCGACTCGCGCCCTTTTGGAGGCCGAGTTCGATCACATCTGGGACACTCAGGCGAGATTCCACCGATCCCTGACAGAAGCGATGCGAGAGCGCCTGCGCGACACGATCTTCTTTCAGCGGCCTCTGCGCCCCGTCCGTCCGGGGAAATGCACATTTTTCCCCGATCAGGACCGGCTGCCGCGCTGGCACCCGGCCGCACAGGAGTTCCTGATCCTGTCACTGCTCAACCATTTACGCATTGTCGACGATCAGGGCGAGCAACCGCTGGACATCACCGCGCGGGATCTTGTCGCGCGTGCATTGATGGCTGGAACGAAACTGTCATGGTCGGGCCTGAAAAAGACCCTGAAACTGCCTTCACAGGCCGAGTTCAACCTCGAAAAGGGCGGCATGAAGGAGCTTGCACGGAATGACGTTGCAGCACGACTGCTGGGCGATACGAAAAAAACCGGACCGCTGGCGACGCTCTGGCCGACCGTCGACAACGCCACGCAAGAGGAAATCCTGTGGCAGATATCGGAGGTCGCAGACCCGGAAAAGCTCATCTGCTGGCTTATGGAAAGGCTTGGGCTTTCTCGCGAGGTAGCGGAAAGGGTCGAGAAGATCCCACTGCCGGACGGTCACCTGCGTTTCTGCAAGACAGCGACGCAGGCGATTGTCGAAGAACTGCGGCAAGATGTCATCACCTATGACGAAGCAGTGCGGCGCGCGCCTTTGCTTGGCGGCGCTGGGCTGGACCATTCCGACTTTCAGGCCGAAGAAGGCGTCGATATCCTGCCACCATACAACCGGCTACCCGTTCTACAGCGCATGATCGGGAACGGAACCGGGGACCCGAATGACCCCGACCTGTTGCGCTATGGCCGGATCACCAATCCAACCGTGCACATCGCACTCGGTCAATTCCGGCGCGTGATGAACGCGCTGATCGCAGCATACGGCAAGCCCGCGCAGGTGGCGATAGAGGCCACCCGCGACATGGCCAAGTCCGCCGAGGAACTGAACAAGATCGAGAAAACCATCCGCGACAACGAAAAACGCAATGATCGCTGGCGTGCCGAGCTTCAGCAAGCGGGGCTGCTGACGGAAGGCGCGCGGATCGGCGACCGTTTCTTGCGGATGCGACTTTGGGAGGAGATGGGCAAAGGCCCCTCAGATAGGCTCTGTCCCTACACCGGTCGCCCCATCGCACTGCATCAGCTGCATTCCGACGAGATCGAGATCGATCACATCCTGCCCTTCGAGGAAACCTTCGACGACAGTCCGGCCAATAAGACCTTGTGTTTCCGCGAGGCCAACCGCCGAAAGGGCAAGCTGTCGCCGTCCGAGGCCGCCGACCAGCAGCCGGATTTCTTCGACCTGGCCGCCATCATCGGACGCACGAAACACCTGCCCGCCAACAAGGCCTGGCGCTTCCTGCCCGGCGCCATGCAGAAATGGGAGAAGACACGCGGCTTCGAAGACCGTCAGTTGAACGCCACCGGCTATCTGGCCCGCGTTGTCCGCGCCTATGCCGAGGCGTTGTTCCCGAAAGCCGACGATGAGGGCAAACGCCGCAGCCATGTCTGGGTGCTGCCGGGTCGGATGACGGCCATGCTGCGGCACCGCTGGGGGCTGAACCTGGGCGATCACAACCGCAAGTCCCGCAACGATCACCGCCATCACGCGATCGATGCCGCCGTGGTGGGCGTGATCGACAGGCGGATGGTGCAGGTCTTGCAGACCCATGCCCGGAATATGGGGGTGGAGCGGCTGGACCGCGTATTGCCAGCCCCGCCAGAACCCTTCGAAGGCTTCCGCGACGCCGTCCTGGCTGCCGTCGAAAAGGTCAAAGTCAGCCATCGTGCGCAACACGGCAGCATCGACCCGAGCGATTCGTCGCAAACCAGCGGTAGACTGCATGAGGACACGGTTTTCGGCCTCGTGCGTGTCTTGCCTGAAAATCAGGCCGACCGGACCATCGGCAATGTCGTGGTGCGTAAGCCTGTCTCGAGCCTGACCGAGAAGGAAATCGGTCAGGTGCGAGACGTCAAGTTGCGCCTCAGTCTGGAAGAGGCCACCAGATCAGCCCGCGACAGGTCCTTGCCCGAGGCCGAGCGCAAGAAGCGCCTGGCCGAGGCACTTAAGAAATGGGTTCAGGAAACCGGCCACCGGAAACTGCGCATCCTGAAACCCGAAGCAGGCGTGCGCCCCGTCC
>SLDH01000299.1 GCA_007125415.1 Roseovarius sp. | reverse complement strand
CTGCCATTCCTACCGCAAAAGATCCCGCGCTTCGTCGACATCGCGCAGTCTGTCGACCTGGGCAACCCGATACCCCTCAAGGTTCATCAGACTGTCTGCAAGCGCGTGTTCCGTTGACCAGCGTACATGAGAAAACAGCCCGGTGGGCAGCGGGCCTTTTCGCTTGAGCCCAACCAGCCAGAAGCCGCCATCGAGCGCCGGTCCGAACACCGCATCGTGATTGCCCAGCGTGCGGAAAGCACGGGCAATGTGGCAGCGTTCCACCCCGGGGATATCGCCCCCGATGATGCAGACGGGGCCTACGGGGCGGGCGCGGAACACCCGACGCATACGGGCACCCAGATCGCCCCCACCCTGCGTGATGCGCTCCAGGTGCGCCGGCCAGACGCGCGCTTTCATCCCCGCGCTGTCAGGGGTGACCGCCAGCACCAGATCCCAGCGTGGATCTTCCAGCCGCCGCAACAGACACCGCACCTGATGGCGAAACCACCACGCAGCAGCGACCATGCCGATCTCGCGCCCGAGCCGCGTCTTGACCTGCCCCGGGCGGGGCAGTTTCAGCATCACCACAAGCTGCGCGCGCCTCCGGCTCAAGGAGCCATCGCCCACAAGCTATCCGGCACAGCGCACCGCCCAGTCATGCGAAATAGTCACGCAGGATCCGGCCATAAATGGCCTTCAACTGCTCGATCTGTGCAACCGGCACATGCTCATCCACCTGATGCATGGTGCGGCCCACCAGCCCGAATTCCACCACCGGGCAGTGATCTTTCACAAAGCGGGCATCCGAAGTGCCCCCGGATGTGGAAAGAGCAGGTGTGACGCCGGTCTCGGCGGCTACGGCCCGCGCAACCAGATCGGGGAAAGACCCCGGCGGGGTAATAAAGCTCTCGCCCGATACCTTGACCGCCATCTCACCGGTCACCCCGAACGCCTCGCTCATCTCATCGACAACTCCTTGCATCCAGCGGATCAGATCAGTGCTGTGATGGGCGTCGTTGAAACGGATATTCACCGTGGCGCGACATTGCGCCGGGATCACATTGGTGGTGGGGTTGCCTGTGTCCACATTGACCACGGCCAGTGTCGAAGGATCGAAATGCGCGGTTCCCTCATCCAGCCGGTGCGATGACAGCCGGTCCACCAGCCGCGCCATGGCAGGCACCGGGTTGCAGGCGCGGTGCGGATAGGCCGAATGCCCTTGCACCCCGGTCAGCGTGATCCACGCGGACAGCGAGCCACGCCGACCGATCTTGATCATCTCACCCATGTGCCCGGGGCATGTGGGCTCTCCCACCAGACAGACATGCATGGCCTCGCCCTGCGCCTGCATCCAGTCCAGCAGGGCAAGCGTGCCATCCTGCGCATCGCCTTCCTCATCGCCGGTGATGGCGAGTATCACCGCCCCCTCGGGCGGCTCGGCCTGCACGAAATCCACCGCTGCGGCCACAAATGCCGCGACACCTGATTTCATATCCGTGGAGCCCCGCCCCCAGAGACAGCCCTCGCTGATCTCGGCCGCGAAAGGGTCCTTGCTCCAGGCTGCGCGCTCCCCCACCGGCACCACATCGGTATGTCCGTTGAAGCCAAAGCTGCGTGCCGCCCCTTTTGGCCCCCAGCGGGCGAAAAGGTTGGCGATGCCGCCCCGGTCCACCCGTGTGCAGGCGAAGCCGGCCGACGACAGCACCCTTTCCAGCAACACGAGCGCCCCGCCTTCTTCCGGCGTGACCGAAACGCAGCGGACAAGCTGCGCAGTCAGATCAACAGGGTCCAAGGGCGTATGGGGCATGATGAAGAGCCTCTCCTGGCACGGTTCTGTTGCTCTAGCCTGCTTCGCGCCAGCATGCAAACGGAGCAAAGATGACACAGTCTCCCTTCAGGATCACGCTTCGACGAATCAGACGCTTAACAGCCCTTCTTAATCTTGCTAGTCATGCTGGCAAACTAACCCGAGGCAGGGCAAAACCAGCTGGGCCGCAAAGGCCTGCACAAGTCGAGCGGACGCGCATGAGCGCAGTTTTGCGGTATCGTCGGTGCCCCGCACCGGCGAGCTGGTTGATAGCGCTGCCTGACCGGTGAGGCGAGGCAGCATGGCGACGGCAGAACAACTCCCCATTGATACAACCGCGACAGCGATGCAGATGGCGCAGACCATCTTCGGCGATGGTGTCACGGTGTTGAGTGCGAGCTATACCGGCGATCCTCTCTCCTCCGGCATCTATTCAGATGGTGACAGCATCTCGCCGGACGCCACCCCCGCTGATACCGGTGTGATCCTGTCCACCGGGCATGCAACGGATTTCACCAATGAAGCGTCGAATGCGCCACCATGGGCCTGGTGGATCAACAATGACGCGAATCAGAACCCCGACACCAGCACCAACACCAATGGCGTGGATAACGACCCGCTGTTCAATGCCGCCGCCGGTGCACCCACCTTCGACGCGGCATGGATCGATGCGGATTTCATCCCCACGGGCGATTTCATGACCATGCAGTTCATCTTCGCGTCCGAGGAGTATCCCGAATTCACCGATAGCGAATTTCAGGATTTTGTCGGGGTCTGGATCAACGGCACATTGGTGCCGATCAATTTTGGCGATGGCACGGTGACCCCCGGGAACATCAATGACGAGGCGAACTCCAATCTCTTCATCGACAACACGGGCAGTGACTACAACACCGAGATGGACGGCTTTACCGTGACCATGAGCCTGACCATCCCTGTCAATTCGGGCGAAACCAATTCCATCCGTATCGGCATTGCCGACGTGAATGACGCCTTGTACGATTCCAACCTCTTGATCGCCGCGAACAGCGTCCAGACCGCACTTGTTGCCAATACAGACGAGTTCAACCTCTTGCCCGATGGCAGCCGGACCGTCGATCTGCTGGAAAATGACATCAACACCACAGGCGGCAGCCTCACCATCACCCATCTGAACGGACAGGCGGTCAGCGCAGGCGACACGATCACGCTTCCCAGCGGGCAAGAGATCACGCTCAATGCCGATGGCACGGTCGAGGTCGTCGGCAATGGAGAGACCGAAACCGTAAACTTCACATATACAGCGGAGAGCAGCACCGGGCAGACCGATACCGGCATGGTCGTGATCAATTCTGTGCCCTGTTTCGTAGCGGGCACGGCCATTCGCACACCGCGCGGCGATGTTCCCATCGAAGAGCTGCGCCCCGGCGACCTCGTTCTCACCCGTGACGATGGCCCGCAGCCGCTGCGCTGGATCGGACGCCGCGAAGTGATGGCCACCGGCGCTTTCGCCCCGATCCGCATTTCCGCCAATACCTTCGGCCGCCATGGCACGGTCTGCGTATCGCCGCTGCACCGCGTCCTGATCCGCGACAGCCTCGCGGAGCTGCTGTTCGGCGCTGATGAAGTGCTGGTGGCGGCGCGTGACCTGGTCAATGATCGGACGGTGCGCCCCATGCCCGGGGGAATGGTGAACTACATCCATATCCTCTTTGACCGTCATCAGGTGGTCCTGTCCGAAGGCCTGGAAACCGAGAGCTTCCTGCCGGGCCCTCAGATCGCCAACAGTTTCGAAGCGGAGATGATCGAGGAAATCCGCACCCTTTTTCCCGAGATCGACCCCGCCACCGGCAGAGGCTACAGCCCGGCCGCGCGGCGTGCGCGCAAACGTTACGAGGCGCAGTTGCTGCTCACGGGCAGGCAAGGGGCGGCCTGATCATGGCATGGCTCGGCTTCACCGATGGCACGGAAAACCACTTTGATCCGGACGGGTTGGCCCAGTGCAGCACCGAGGCCCCGAAGCCTGTTCACCCGGACCGCCTGCTGCCACGTGGCAGCCTGATGGTGGAAACACGGCTTTCGCCGGACGCGCGCCCCCAGACGCTGCTGGCCTTCAATCGCACCTACCCCTGGGCCTGCTGCTTTTCGCTGCAGGCCCTGCCACAGGGCGGCTTCACCCTGATCGAAAGTCAGGGCGAAACCGTGCGCCACGCCACCTTGCCGCATCAACCCGAAGGCAGGCTCGATATCATCCGGCTGACCTATAGCTGGGATGCGCCCGGAAAATGGGGCCGCCTCGCGCTGGAACGCACGGAGACAGACAAGGTGCACATGGTCGCGCTGAAACCCCCGCACCCCATGCCGCTGGCCGATCTCAAGACCATGCTGACCGATGCACAGCAACGTGACATGGACCCGGATGTGGCGGTGGTGGCCCTTTCCGGGCAGATCGAACCGCTGGGCCCGATGCCCGGCCTGACAGGGCAGACGCCTGTCGCAACGCCACAAGGCTTCGTCGCTGCTGGGCATTTGAAACGCGGCGACCGCGTGATCACCGAAGGCGGCAATGCCGTTCCGGTGCTTCAGGCCGTGGCCCGCAAGGTGCCCGCCCATGGCAGTTTCCGGCCAGTGCGCCTGCGCGCGCCCTATTTCGGCCTGCGCTGCGACATCACCGTTGCACCGCATCAGCGGCTGGTTCTGCGCGGTTCGGATGTGGAATATACCTTCGGCCGCGAGGCGGTTCTGGTGCCGGCGCGGCACCTCATCGACGGGGTTTCGGCCTTTCATGTCGATGGGCCCCGGCTCGTGACCTATCACCAGATGGTCCTGCCTGCGCATGAGGTCTTGCTGGCCGCTGGCGCGCCGCTCGAAAGCCTCTATATCGGACGTCTGCGGCGCAAACCCGCCGAACTGGCCGCAAGCCTTCTTGCCGAAGCCCAACGCGACCATCTGCCCGAACATCCCTGTCCGGTCTGGCCGGTCCTGCAACCTTTCGAAGCAATCACGCTGGCCATGGGGCGCGCAGCCTGAACCTCACACCAGAGCGGGCTCACGCCAGCCCCGGTTCATCCAGCAGATGCCGGCCCAAGCGATCTTCCACCTCGATGACCCAGAGATCGGGGTCGAACCCGCGCTGCCGGGCGATGGCGGCATCCACCTTCGCTTCCACGTCCTCTGCCAGCGTCACCCAGCGAGCTGCCCCCGATGAAAGATCAAACCCGCGCTGAAACGCCTGCGCCTTGCCATTCAGCGTGTTCAGCTTGATCAATACGGCCCCTGCCGTGTCATCGCCATGGGCCGTCACGAAGGCCGGAATGTCCATGAGCCGCAGCCGCGTCAGATAGGCCTGCACCCAGAATGCCGAGGCCAGCCGCGTCATGTGTTTCCGTCTTTGAACTCAAGCCCCATCTGCGCATAACGCTCCGCCTCGTCGAGCCAGTTGGGGCGGACCTTCACCTGCACGAAAAGATGGATACGCCGCCCGAGAAAGGCCTCCAGTTCCTCGCGCGCCGCCTTCGAGACCGCCTTGATCGTCTCTCCGCGATTGCCCAGCACGATCCCCTTGTGCCCGTCCCGGCTGACATAGACCACCTGATCGATCCGCGCCGAGCCATCCTTGCGCTCTTCCCAGCCTTCCGTCTCCACGGTCAGCTGATAGGGCAGTTCCTGATGCAGGCGCAGCGTGAGCTTTTCGCGGGTCATCTCGGCGGCGATCATGCGCATTGGCAGATCGGCGATCTGATCTTCGGGATAAAGCCACGGGCCCGGAGGCATCTGCGCGGCCAGCCACTGGCGCAGCGCCTCGACCCCATGCCCCTTCTCGGCGGAAATCATGAAGGTCTGCACAAATTCGAACCGCTCGTTCAACGCCTTTGTCAGCCCCAGCAACTGCTCCGCCGGCACCCGGTCGATCTTGTTGATGGCCAGTGCCACCTGCCGGCCCGCGCCAGCCTCCGCCAGTGTCGCGAGTATCCGTTCCACCCCTTCGGTGAGCCCGCGATGCGCTTCCACCAGCAAGACCACCACATCCGCATCCGCCGCACCGCCCCAGGCGGCCGCTACCATCGCGCGGTCAAGCCTGCGCCGCGGCTTGAAAAGGCCCGGTGTATCCACAAAGACGATCTGCGCCTCGCCTTCAATGGCCACACCGCGAATGCGCGCGCGCGTCGTCTGCACCTTGTGGGTCACGATCGACACTTTCGCCCCCACCATCTGGTTGAGCAGGGTCGATTTGCCCGCATTGGGCTCTCCGATCAGGGCGACAAAGCCCGCGCGCGTGGTCATCCAGCTTCTCCCAACCTCTGCCCTGCCCCAGCTATAGCATGACCCCGACCAGTTCCATGCTTCTTCTCGGTTCAAATACCCCGGGGGTTGGAAATTCGCAGAATTTTCAAGTTGGGGGGCCGCGCCCCCCACCCTGTCGAACCGGTATGCGCCGCAGGCGCATGCGATCAGTCTGACGCCAACCGCTCGAGCAGCAAGCGTGCCGCACCCTGTTCGGCCTGGCGTTTCGAGCCGGCGCTCGCAGATGCAGACCTGCCATCCGCAAGGCGTGCCTCGATGGTGAAATGCGGCGCGTGATCAGGCCCGTCCCGCGCGGTCTCCACATAGGCCGGCGGCGGCAATCCGCGGGCCTGCGCCCATTCCTGCAGTGCCGTCTTGGCGTCCCGTGCATCCGCCCTGACCGCGTGGACACGCGCCCCCCAAAGCCGCAGCACCATGGCGCGCGCCACCTCGAAGCCTGCATCGCGGTAGACAGCGGCGATCACCGCTTCCATCGCGTCACCCAGCAGCGCCTGTTTGCGCCGCCCGCCCGATACCATTTCCGAGCGACCCAGCTTGATCACAGCGCCAAGCCCGATCTCACGCGCCACCTCGGCGCAGGTTTCCTTGCGCACCAGCGCATTGAAACGCGGCGCCAGCCGGCCCTCCGTCGCAGCCGGGTCGCTTTGCAGCAGCGCCTCGGCCATGACAAGCCCCAGCACCCTGTCTCCGAGAAATTCCAGCCGCTGGTTGTCCCCGCGCGTGGGCGAGGACATGGATGCATGCGTCACCGCCTCGATCAGCAGGCGCGGCTGCGCGAAGCGATGTCCCAGCCGCGTCTCGAATTCCGCAAGATCGGCCGAGAGTTTCATTCGATTCTCCGGAAAAGGCGGTCACGGCGCCAGGCCCAGACATGCAGGAGGCTGTCTCCCGCCGAGGAAAACAGGACGACCGCCGCCCGCCCCGTCAGGTCCTGACGCGGCACAAGGCCGCCGCCATCCCAGTTGGCCCCGATCGAGCCCGGCGCCGCCCCGTTACGATTATCCTTGATGAAGAAATAGCGACCGGGCTCGATAATCAGGCCATCCGCGCCGCTCGTCAGCCCGGTCTTCGTGTCGAACGCCCCTGCCGCACGTTCCGGCAGAAGCGCGTCGTTCAGATAGGCCCGGCCCTCGATGATCTGCACCCTGTCCCCCGGCAGGCCGATCAGGCGCTTGATGAATTCCCGCCCCGTCTCGGGATCACGGTAGACCATGATATCGCCTCGCTCGGGCTCCGTGACGGGCACCACAGCAATGAAATCGCCGGGCAGCAATGCGGGCTCCATGGAACTCGTAGGAATCCAGTAAGGCGCCCAGAAGGCCCGCGAAAGCATCGCGGCCCCACAGATCAGCGCCGCCGCGAAGGCCAGCCGCGAATATCCCGGATCAGCGGGCCCGTCGAACTCGTCTCCCGGCTTGACCGAAAGATAGATGATCATCACCAGCGACATGATCGGCAAGATCGCCAGCCACATCCACCAGCCCGACCATCCCAGATCCCGCAGGCGCCGCCGCGTATGACCGAGCCAGACCGGAAAGAGCGCGGTCAGCGCCAGGAACACGGCCGTGTTTGCGCCGGAGAAATTCTGCGTGACCGGGATCAGCACAGTCAGCGCCGTAGCTGTCACCGCGACGAGAAAATAGGGCAGACGGGTGCTGCGTCCCGACCAGTCCAGCCCGTGTCTGATCAGCATCGGAGGGGAAAGGGCGGAGCGCGCCGCGCTCACTCCAGCCTCTTGAAAAAGCGGTCGCTGCGCCAGGTCCAGAAATACAGCATAGATCGGCCCGCAGACGAGAACATCACCCGGTTCGCCCGGCCGATGAGGTTTTCATAAGGCACGAAACCCACGCCGCCCACCGCTTGCGGCACTCGGCTGTCGGTCGAATTGTCGCGATTGTCGCCGATGAAGAAGTAATGCCCTTCGGGCACATTGAAGACGCCGGTGTGGTCCGAACGCTGATCTCCCACATTCAGAACGGCGTGGCGATGACCATCCGGGAAGGTTTCGATAAAGCGCTCCTTGACGCAGATCGCCCCTTGCCCCACAGCCCCGCCCATGCAGCGTGGCCGCACGCCGAAGGGACCCTGCGGTTCGTAGATTTCCTCGAAAACGCCGTCCGGCTCCAGCGTGGACGCCATGTCGTTGATGTAGAGCACACCGTCGCGCATCTGCACCCGATCGCCCGGCAGCCCGACCACCCGCTTGATGAAATCGCTCCCGTCCACCGGATGGCGGAACACGATGATATCGCCGCGCTCGGGCTCGCCGCCGAGGATTCGCGCATTGTCTCCCCGAAGAAAGCCGCAGATATCCGTGGCGTCGATATCGATGCCGATGGACGGCAGGCGCAGCGTGGGGCAGGAGGCGAAGGAATACCCGTAGGCCATCTTGTTCACGAAGAGAAAATCGCCAACCAGAAGCGTATCCTTCATCGACCCCGAAGGAATCCAGAATGGCTGGAAGAATATCGTCCGGAAGATCCCCGCGATCAGCAGCGCCCAGAACACGGTCTTGACCGTTTCCCAGATCGTATTGCCGGATTTGGACTTCGACGCCATGAACAACTCCGCATGAAGGGTTACCCGCGCTTCATGCGGTGCTGGTCAGGGGGTGTCAAGGCAGGCCCCGTCGCATATCGACCCATGCCCGACCAGCGCCGCGCAGCCCACGCTCAGGCACAGATTCCCCTTCAACTCTTCCTGAACCACCAGCGATCGAAGAAGATGCGGCCAGCCACCTCGTAATTGCTCGACGGTTGTCCGAGGCCGACCCTGCCGGACACTGCGACGATGTTATTGGCGAAGAACGATGGAGAACGGTCGGCCAGGCTCTTGATACTGCGGGCGCAATCGATAGGTCCGAGCTCAAAGTGGACAGTCAGGTGCTCACAGCGCCCCCGTTATGCGCATGATTGCGATCGACGCATAAACTGAACGAAAGCGGAAGGACAGGTTTGCCCGGTGCGCTGAAAGACACCATCACCGAGCCAGAACGCGGCGGCTTCGTGGTCTGGCCCACATTGGTCCCTCAACATGCGCGGCCGCGGAGGCTGGCAGGGGCGGAAAATGCTTGTATAGCAGGCAGATTCAGGCGAACCTCAGGTCATCCGGCGCGCCACTTGAGGAATGTCGGTTGACACTGATCATGGGAAGGAATGATGTCCAATTTCTGGTATGAATCGGTGGAGGATACGGCTGCGGCGATCCGGCGCAAGGAGGTGTCGCCTGTCGAAGTCGTCGATGCGACCATCGATCTGATCGAGGAGCGCAACCCCAGCCTGAACGCAATCGTTTACAAGGGATATGGCGATGCGCGGGCAGCAGCGCAGGAAGCGGAGCGAAAGGTGATGGCCGGCGACAAGCTCGGGCCGCTGCATGGCGTGCCGATCGCCATCAAGGATCTCTTCGATTTCAAACCGGGCTGGCCCGCTACGTTCGGCGGCATCAGAGCCCTCAAGGACTTTTCAATACCGACCCGCTGCGTGTTCGCCGAAAGAATGGAGGATATTGGCGGAGCGATAATCGTGGGCAAGACCAATAGTCCTACTATGGGATTCCGCGGCCTCTGCGATAACTATCTCTTCGGACCATCCTGCAACCCGTTTGATACTTCCCGCAACACGGGCGGCTCCTCGGGTGGCAGCGCGGCGGCCGTGGCGGACGGCTTGCTGCCGCTAGCCGAGGGCACGGATGGCGGCGGATCGATAAGAATACCGGCGGCATGGTGCGGCGTTTACGGGTATAAGGCCTCGTTTGGTCGTGTACCGATCGTCGCACGGCCAAACGCCTTTTCCATGGATACTCCCTTCATTTTCGAGGGCCCGATTACACGCACGGTCCGGGATGCGGCTTTGGCCATGTCCGCGCTGGCCGGTTACGATGCGCGAGATCCGTACGCAATTGATGAAAAGATTGATTTTCTTGCGGCAAGCGAGCGCTCCATCGAAGGGATGACAATCGGCTATAGTCCGAATTTTGATGTCTTCCCGGTCGAGCCGGAAATCTCCGAAATCATCGAGATGGCACTGAAGGGCTTCGAAGAAGCGGGCGCAACGGTCAAGCGGGTCACGCTCGGAATCAAGCGGAGCCAACGGGAGCTTTCCGATCTGTGGTGCAGACTTATCATGCCGCTCAATATCACCGGTCTTTTGGGAATGGAGGCACAGGGAATCGACCTTCTTGGCGAGCACCGTGACGACTTCCCACCCGAGTATCTGCATTGGATCGATAGCTGTCGGGACATGACGGCGGTGGAATTTTTCAACGATCAGGCGATGCGAAGCGAGATATACGACGCCGTTCAATCGGCATTTACCGATTGCGATATCCTGATAACGCCCACCCTTGCCTGCAATCCCGTACGGAACAGCGACGACGGCAACACCTTGGGGCCCGACCGCGTCGCAGGCGAGGAAGTTGACCCGCTTATTGGCTGGTGTCTAACCTATCCGCTGAACTTTTCGGGTAATCCCGCGGCATCCATTCCAGCCGGCATGACATCGGAGGGGCTGCCGGTTGGCATGCAGATCATCGGTCGACGTTATTCCGACGCGGATGTTTTTTCCGCCAGTGCCGCATTTGAAAGATTGCGCCCTTGGCGACAGAACTACGACATTTGTAGATCGCGTTGCTTGTAACGGGAGCCGGCTTTCGTCAACGGATATAGACAATCCCCGGATCGAGGAGTTCCAACCATGAACCTGCGCCCAGACTGAACGAAAGCGGGAGGACAGGTTCGCCAGATGCGCTGAAAAAAACCGCCGCGGAGCCGGAACGCGGCGGCTTCTGTGGTCTGGCCCACATTGCTCCATCAGCATGCGCGGCCGCGGAGGCTGATCGGGGTGAGAAATGCCGGTCATTCAGCCAGTTTCGGGCGAACCTCGCTTCGGTTGACATGCCACTTGGGACATGTCAGCTGATGGAAAGCGCTCGCCTCGGCACAGGGCGTGGCGCGAATTCATCCAAGGTCGATATTCATGACAAGATTTCTAAGACGCCGGTTCATCGCGATCTGCGGCACGGCATCGTTTTTTCCGGCTGCCGCGGTCGCGCAGCAGCAAAGTTCGGACGAAGACGCAAACGCCATTGTCATCGAATGCTCGGTGCCAGAGGCCACGATCACGCTGCAAGGCCACGAGATCACCTTTACCATCGATGGCCATTTGGCCAAGGAGGTCGAATTTGCAAACGATGATGCATTTGAAGGCGTCATGCGTATTCCGCTTTCGGGACAGATGGCCGTGCCGGGCGACACCCGCGCCGATGTCGATCTCTATCTGGCATTCGAGATGCACG
>SLDH01000407.1 GCA_007125415.1 Roseovarius sp. | reverse complement strand
CCTGTTGTCGCGCGAGGGCCTGCCGGACGATGATCCCGCCGTGCCGCCGTCGAAGAACGAGCGGGCGGACAAGAAGGCAACCGCCAAGCTTGTATCGCCTGCATCCACGGAAGATGCCTGATCAGCAGGCCGCCGCGCGCAAGTGGTCATGTCAACCCGCACGACCAAGAAAGATGTGTCGGCACCACCGCGTCGGGCCACCGGGCGTATAGAGGGCATGCGGCCGTCTTGGGGCGGGCGCACGCCCGTGCCGAGCGCCCCGGGAGGGGATGACGCCATTTCGGCGCGGCATGCCACAGTCGGACAACAGGCAGTGGGCGCTCCCACCGCTTTTCGGCTCTTAGCGATCGGCTCCGTCGGGCGCACCGTCCCCATCGGCTCGGACCGCGCGCACATCTTCATCCAGCACGGGTTCGGCCTTCTGTGCAGGTGCGGCCGATGCCGCGCCGCCGGGCTTGTCATCGCGGGATGAGCCGGCAGACAGCTTTTCGGCATTGCGCAGCCAGAGATCGCGCTGCGGGAAGGGAATCTCGATTCCTTCTTCGGCAAAGCGACGGGCGATTTCATGATTGATGTCCGAGCGAACACTGACCATCCAGTTCACATCCCGCAGGATCACCCGCAGATCGAAGTCGAGCGAGCTGTCGCCAAATCCCTGGAAGACCGCGGATGGGGCAGGATCGGCCAGGACGATGGGGTGTGCACTGGCAATCTCCACCAGTATCTCCTCGACACGCCGCGTATCCGTTCCGTAGGCCACACCGACCCTGATGACCACACGACCCACCGTGTTCGTGCGGGTGTAGTTGGTGACGCTCCCGGTGATGAAGTCGGCGTTCGGCACGATGATGTCGGATCGGTCGAACGTCTCGATCCGGGTGGAGCGAACGGAGATGCTGCGCACCGTACCATGCACACCATTCACCTCGATCCAGTCCCCTTCCGAGATCGGCCGCTCCACCAGCAGGATGATCCCCGAGACGAAGTTCGACACGATGGTCTGCAATCCGAAGCCGATACCGACCGAGAGCGCACCGGCGACGATGGCAACCGAGCTGAGGTCGATGCCCGCACTTGTGATGGCAACGAGGGCTGTAATGAAGATGCCGACATACCCGGTGCCGGCGATGACAGCGGTGCGCCCGCCCTGATCCATCTTGGTCTTGGGCAGGATCGTGTTTCGCAAGGAGCCTTGCAGCAGCCGCGTTGCCGTGTAGCCGATGCCGAAGACGATAAAGAAGGTCAGCAGCACCTGCGGCGACAACCTTATCCCGGCGACATCGAACCCCTGCATGATGGCTTCCCAGAGGTCCCAGAGTTCCGCCGGCCTTGTGCCCCAGGCAAGAGCGAAGAAAGGTAGCGAAATCAGCACCAGCGTGGTGCCGATCATGATCGGAATGAGCGAATCGACCGCACCTTCTCTGTCTTTCGTGATCGCCACGTAGATTTCAACGATCAGGCGGTGCAAGATCACGAGTGCCGCAAGAATTTGCAGGCTGACAAGCGTGGGGAACAGCAGGAACGTTGCTAGCTCGAAATATCCGATCGCTGTCAGAACCGGAGCCAACAAGCCCAGCACCGCCAGTCCGAGGGCAATGAACTTGACAATCGAGCTTTGGAATGTCTCCTCGCCCGCCACTTCACGCTCGCGCTGGCAATGAATCTTCAGCAGCCGCGCAAGCGCGATCAGAAGCAGACCGGCAGCCGCAATGAACGGAAAGAGGATGACATGGATCCCCGCAGTCGTCCAACTGCTTGTCTCGGACACGCTCGAGAGGAAAAAGTAAATGGCCGCGACCAGTGCCAGTGACGCACCATAAAGTCGCCCGGCGCTGCGTTGCCCCGGATCCAGGTTGAGCGGTAGCGTGCGCGCATCGCGCGATGGAAATATCCGTCCCGCAAGCCACGCCGCCAGCAGGAAGGCGAAAGCGGGCCAGATAACGCTGCTGAGGATCTGCCCTCCGCGCAATCCTACAAGACCAGTGGTGAAGGCCGCCTCGACAATCGCATACACACCGAGAAAGGGCAGGAAAACCGCCCCGAGCGACAGGCTGAAGGCCCCGAGCCAGCGCATCGGGCCGGCGTCCTCGGTCATCGCCCAGTTATAGGCCCGCTTTGACCAGCGCCGCCCCCGCAGGATCAGAATGATGCCGATCACAAGCAGCAAAGCCGCAGCAGGGGATCTCTGTTTGAATTCTTCACGTTGCAGGCTGTTATTCCACGCTGTCGCGGTCTCGTTGATCACTCTTTGCGATGTTTCTGCCAGTGCATTCCAGCCCAAGGGCCAGTTGACAGGATTGGCTGGCGACGGCCCCAATTCGAGCAGTTTCTCGGCTTGACGCTCGCGGATGAGCGTGTCGATACCGCGGATCAGGCCCTCGGCCCGGCTTTGCTCCAGTTCCGCAGTGCGCCTTGGGGCCTGAAGCTGTGTCAGCCTTTCGGTCAACTCGGCCCGGTTGCGGGCAACGTCGGCGGGCTCTTCGCCCGTCTCGGGTGGCGGGCCCAGCGCGTTGAGCTGCGATGTCACGGTGGCGATGGCATTGCTGTTGACATTCTGCGCGGCGATGAAGGTTTGTCGCCATTCCACGATCTGCGCGCGCATTTCCTCGAGCGCTGCCGTGCTCGCCCGCCCCATCTCGATGACCCGATCCGCGCGGTTCGCCTGCCTCTGCCATGCCTCGTAATCGGGCCCGGTCCGGCCCATCTGCGCTTCTGCCGCGGTGGGATGCAACATGGTCGCCGTCCCGCCGCCAAGAACGAGGGTAAGCGCGAGCAAGAGATAGCGCAGCATATAGGTCATTCCACAAACACTCCCGGAATACTGTTGGGCGCACGATCAAGCCAGCCCGGCACGGGCAAGCCCTTTTCGTGAAGGAAATCAGGGTTGAAGAGCTTCGACTGATACCGCGTGCCATAGTCGCACAGGATCGTCACGATGGTATGTCCGGGCCCCAGTTCACGCGCCATCCGCATGGCCCCGGCCACATTGATACCCGTGGACGCGCCCATGCACAGCCCCTCTTCGGACAAGAGATCGAAAACGATGGGCAGCGCCTCCTCATCCGCGACCTGACAGACGAAATCGGGGGACAGCCCTTCCAGATTGCGGGTGATGCGCACCTGTCCGATCCCTTCGGCGATCGAGCCCCCCGTCGCTTCCAGTTCACCACTGGTATACCAAGAGTAAAGCTTGGCACCCATGGGATCAACCAGGCCGATCTTCACGCCCTTGTCCTGCAGCGCCATGGCCACGCCCGCCAGGGTTCCGCCCGATCCGCAGGCGCAGATGAAAGCATCCACCTTGCCATCGGTCTGTGCCCAGATCTCGGGGCCGGTCGTCTCCACATGGGCCTGCCGGTTGGCCACATTGTCGAACTGGTTCGCCCAGATCACACCATGTTCAGACGTTGGCCTGAGTTTCTCCGCCAGCCTTTCGGAATAGCGCACGAAATTGTTGGGGTTGCTATAGGGCGCGGCCGGGACCTGCACGAGTTCGGCCCCGGCAAGGCGCAGCATGTCCTTTTTCTCTTCGCTCTGGGTTTCGGGGATCACGATCACCGTCTTGAATCCCATGGAGGCTCCCACAAGCGCCAGGCCGATCCCGGTATTTCCGGCCGTTCCCTCCACGATCGTGCCGCCGGGCGCCAGCGTGCCTCGGGTCACAGCATCGCGGATGATCGACAGCGCGGCGCGATCCTTGACCGATTGGCCGGGGTTCATGAACTCGCATTTGCCCAGAATGGTGCAGCCCGTCTCCTCGGAGGCGCGGCGCAGCTTGAGAAGCGGTGTGTTGCCCACGGCCGCGGCCAGATCGGATGCGAATTTCATGGCGTTCTGCCTCTTTCATTGTCCGGCTTCAGGTGTAGGACGTGACGGGCCGAACCTCAAGCGGTGCGGCGCAAGCGTGCGCGGTTTGCCTGCAACCAGAAGGGCATGAGGATCAGCGGCGCGTTATCCGCCTCCCCGGTGGCGACGATCTCCATGGCCTTGTCGAAGGGCAGGACATGAGTTCTGATATCCTCGTGCTCGGTGGAGAGCCCGGCATGGCCCTGGTTGACTTCCGGCAACTGGGCAAGGCCGAGGTAACAATAGTGATATTCAGTCAGACAGCCCGGTGAGCAGTAATAGGAAGTGACGAACTCAAGAGATTCGAGCGTCAGCCCCGCCTCCTCCTCGCATTCCCGCCGCGCCGCGTCCTCCGCGCTTTCGCCCGCATCGATCCGCCCTGCGACGGGCTCGAGCATCCATGGTCGCGCATCGCCCCGGCCGAAGGGTCCGAGGCGAAACTGTTCGATGAGCAGCACCCTGTCGCGCTGCGGATCATAGGGCAGGACTATCGCCGCATCGCTGGCCACGAAAACCTCACGTTCGACCTCCGCGCTCATGCTGCCATCGAACCGGGGATGGCGCAGCCGATAGGTTCTGGTCTGGAAGAAGCCGCGATGAGATATCGTCTCGCTCACCAGTTCGACACTTTCATGGCCCGTATCGCTGCGGATCCCGGCCGGCTGCGGCACCCGCGCCGCGATGCGGGACGCTGTGCGCGCAAGGATCATCGGGATGCGGTGGCGCAGCACCGTCACGGGTTGATCGGCATTGCCCAGCATGTCCGCGAGCGCGGGCGGCGCAATTGCACCCCATCTGGCGCGCCAGCGCGCTTCGTTCCATCTGCCTGTGTTCGTGTCGGCACCGGTATAGATCACCACCCCGTCCGGCAGCACCCGGCGGACCCCGCCAAGCGCCTCGAGGACCTTCGGCAAGGCAGGCTCGACGCTCAGAACGCCGCGCAGTGCAGCACCCTCGCGCAGCACCGGCAGGGGAAAGCACCCGGCATCGTCCGGCATGGCATATCCGGACACATCATGAGGCTCTCCCGCCATGACGCAGGCGAGAGGACCACTCAGAAAAATCCTGTCAGGCAAAGCGATTGGCCACAAGTGCCGTCAGGACACTGCCCCCGATGATGATTGCCAGAACCCTGAGGTCCGCAAGATACTGCGTGTAATCGACGGCGATGTAGAAGACGCCCACAAGCCCTTCGAGCGGCCCGGAATACTTGCGCGACAAGGCGTTGGCCAGCATCTGATTGAAGCTCTGCGCGAGCAGGTTCCAGAACACCAGCGCCGCCGCACCGGTCAGCCCGCCGCTCAGGGCCTCGAACATACCCCCCTGCACGCGTCTGCCGATGACGCGCCACCCCACGATGAGCCCGATGCCTGCACCCAAATAATTGAACCAGCCGAATTGCGTTTGCTCCGGCAGAAGCGGGCGGATCGCATCGCAGGCAAACCAGGCGACCGCAGCCAGCAGGATCGCGGAGACGAGCTTGGCGGCGGTCGGCATGCTATCGGTGAGCGGCATTCATCCGGGCCTTGCAAGAGTGATCTGAACCACATCGCAGTTTCGGCTCATGAAAGAGGATGCGCAAGAGGTCAGGTAGAAATTCCACATCCTGCGGAACCTGTCATCGAACCCGAGCGCGGCCACCTGATCCCATTTTTCGTTGAACGTCTCATACCAGCGCCGCAAGGTCAGATCATAGCTTTCGCCGAACGGGATTTCACGCTCCACGGTCAGCCCGGCACGGGAGGCCTCGGCGCGCAGCGCGGCGCAGCTTGGCAACATGCCACCGGGGAAGATGTATTTCTGGATGAAATCGGTATCGCGGCGGTAGAGGTGAAAGCGGTGATCGGGCACCGTGATCACCTGCAAGGTCGCCTGACGGCCCGGGCGCAGCCGGTCGCGGATGGTATTGAAATAGACGGGCCAGTATTTCTCGCCCACGGCCTCGAACATCTCGATGGAGGCAATGCCGTCATAGGATCCGCGCTCGTCCCGGTAATCCTGCAACTTCAGCTCGACCCGGTCCGAAAGGCCCGCCTTCTCGATCCGTTCGCGCCCGTATTTCAACTGTTCCTCGCTGATCGTGAGGCCCGTCACCTTGAGCCCTCGTTCTCGCGCGGCATATTCGGCAAAGCCGCCCCAGCCACAGCCGATCTCCAGCACGTGATCCCCGGGGCGCACCCCCATCTGATCGACCATGCTGGCATATTTCGCAGTCTGCGCCTTTTCCATATCCTCCTGCCCCGTCTCGAACAGGGCCGAGGAATAGGTCATCGTTTCATCCAGCCAGAGGCTGTAGAAATCGTTTCCCAGGTCATAATGATAGCTGATGTTGCGGCGTGCCTGAGTGCGGGAATTGCGCCTCAGCCAGTGGCGCATCCGCTCATAAATCCGCACCAGCGCCATGCCGGGAAAGCCGTCATAGAGGCTGTCATTGTCATCATGGATGAAATCCATCAGGGCCTGAAGATCCGGGGTGGACCACCAGCCCTCCAGATAGGCATCGCAAAACCCCAGATAGCCCTCGCGCACGAGCCGCGCGAAACAGTCCTCGTTATGGATCTGCACCACCCCGACCGCACCGGGGCGCTGGCCCTCGGCACGAAAGATGCGTCCATCGGGCAGATGAAAATCGACGCGTCCGGTGTTGATCGTCCTTGCTGTCGTGAAGACGCTTGCAAAATATCGTGGCAGGTCTTTCTGGCCGGTTGTTTCGGTCAGGATCATTGATCCGCGTCCCCCATCCTGGATTTCGGGCAAGCTAGGGCCAAGGGCACTGCCCGGCAAGGCGTTTCCTCCCCCGCTCAAAAGCCGCGCTCCGCATAGGCTTCGAGGGCGCGCGCACGCCCCTCCTTCATCGCCACGACCGGTGCCGGATAGGGAGCGTCGGGCGAAAGGCCCCAGCTTTCTGGCACCGCGTCGAAATAGGACAGCGCCTGCGCGGGCGGCTGCGCCTGCCCTTCGGCAATCCACGTCCTTGCGTAACGGTGACCGGGGTCGAACTTGTCGAGCTGTGTCTCGGGGTTGAAGACCCGGAAAAAGGGCGACGCGTCCGCGCCCGAGCCGGCCACCCATTGCCAGCCCATCGCATTCGATGCCGGGTCCCAATCGGTCAGACAGTCGGCGAACCATCGCTCGCCGATCTTCCAGTGGCTCAGCAGATGTTTGGTCAGGTAGCTGCCCACGATCATCCGGGCGCGATTATGCATCTTGCCGGTCACATACATCTCGCGCATGGCGGCATCCACGAAGGGCACGCCGGTGCGGCCCCGTTTCCAGGCGATCACATGCGGATGGTCCTCATCGGTCTGCCACGGAAACGCCGCCCATTCCTCGCGCCAGCTGGCACTGAGGATATGCGGTGTGTGATACATCAGATGATAGGCGAACTCGCGCCAGACAAGCTCCTTGAGCCATGTCTCCGCGCCCCTGACCCCGCCCTGATGGGCGCGCATCCCGGCATGCCAGCAGGTCCGCACCGAAATCTCGCCATAGGTCAGGTTCTCCGACAGGCCCGAGGTGCCGTCGCGCGCCGGAAAATCCCGGTCCTCGCCATAGGCCGCGAGCGCGTTGCCGATGAACCAGCCCAGCCTGCCCTGCGCCGCCGCCTCTCCCACACGCTGAAAAGGTGCGCAGACCGCCCTGCCCCGTGCCATCGCCGCGCCCATGCGCCAATCCTCCAGCGCATCGGAGGCAGGCCAGGTTTGCGGGGCGGGAATCGCCTGCGGGGCGGCAACGGGCGCTGGCACCTCACGATCCTTCACCGCGCGCCAGAAGGGTGTGTAGACCCTGTAGAGCCCGCCTGTCCTGGTCTCGACGGTCCAGGGCTCGAAGAGCAGATGCGCGTTGTGGCTTTCGGCCTCCACGCCCTCCTGGCGCAACGCGGCCTTGACGGCCTTGTCGCGGGCAATGGCATCGGGATCATAGGCGCGCGACCAGTGCACGGCCCCTGCCCCCGTCTCGGCAACGAGGGCCTGCAAGGTGCCCAGCGCATCGCCGCGCCGCAGGATAAGGCGACTCCCCGCATTCTCCAGCCTGGCTGCAAGATCGGCAAGCGAGAGGCCCAGACGCCATTTCGGCGCAGCGCCAATTGCATCGACGGTTTCATCGTGGATGAAAACCGGAATCACCGGTGCGCCACGCGCCACCGCCGCCACGAGTGCCGGATGATCGCTGAGGCGCAGATCGCGGCGCAGCCACAGCAATGTGGGTCTGATCATGCTCTGTATCGTCCTGCTTTTGGTCTCATACGCGGCGCGATCCTTCGCAGATCACAATAAGCTGTCCAGTGCCTCCAGCAGATGATCCATCTCGGCCTTCGTCGTGTAATGCACGAAACTCAGCCGCAGAACGCCCTTGCCGAGATCCACACCCATGCTTTGCAGCGGCCGCGAGCCGTAGAAATCACCGCCCCCCGCCATGATGCCGTGCGACGCAAGCGCCTCTGCCGCCGCCTCGCCCGCGCCCGCCAGTTCCACTGCGACGGTGGGTGCCTTGCGGGACGCCTCCCTCGGCCCGATGAGGCGGACCTTGTTCTTGCTGGCCAGATAATCGAGCAGAGGCTGCAGGAGGACGGTTTCGTGGGCGCGCATCAGATCATGCACCCGCGTGGCGCGGGCAGCCGGATCACCCGTGATGCCGTGATGAGCAGCAAGCGCATCCATGTAATCGGCCATGCCCGCACAGGCGGCGACCTGCGCATGATCAGGCCCTGCCGGTGTGAAGCGCTGATAGAGGACATCACCGTTGAAATGGTGCCCCTGATTGGGCAGCAACTGCCCCAGTTCGCGACGGATGACCATCACGCCCTGATGGGGCCCGTAGGTCTTGTAGCTGGAAAAAAGATAGATGTCGGGGCCGGTCTGCCCGACATTGAAAAAGCCGTGCGGGGCGTAGGAAACGCCATCGACACAGACAAAGGCACCGGCGGCATGCGCCCGCGCGGTGATCTCCACCACCGGGTTCACCTCGCCGACAATGTTGGAGCAATGCGGGAAACAGACCAGCCGGACATCCTCGTCCAGCAGGTCTTCCAGCCGGTCGAGCGGCAGATGCCCTGTATCGGGGTCGATCTTCCACTCACGGATCTCGATCCCCTCCTCGGCCAGCCTGCGCCACGGACCGGAATTCGCCTCGTGGTCCTGATCGGTCACGATGATCGCCTCGCCCGGTGTGATGAAGCGGCGGAAAGCCTGCGCCAGAACATAAGTGTTCTGCGTAGTGGAGGGGCCGAAGCTCACCTCGTCGGTGGCCACGCCCAGAAGGGCTGCCAGCCGCTCGCGCGCCTCGTCCATTTCCTGCCCGCCCTGTCGGCTCGCCTCATAGGGCGCATAGGGCTGCACCTTGCGTTGGCGATAGAACCTGTCCAGCCGCTCGATCACAGGGCGGCAGGTGTAGGAGCCGCCGGCATTCTCGAAAAACGCCTGCCCCTTCAGGCTCGGCTCCTCGAAGGCCGGAAATTGCGCCCTGACGAAATCGGTGTCCAGTGCCTGCACCTCTGCGTCCTCCCCTTTTGCAACGCACAGCACTCAAGAGCAAAGATGCCCGGCATGCAAGATGCCGGGGGTCATTTCATGGCTCATCGCCGCAGATCAGCGCAGCTTCAGCGTTTCTCCGTGGAGAGGCCGCGCCAGATGGCAGGGCACATGAGCAACAACACGAGCGTGAAGGGAAAGGCCGGTGGAGACCGCCACCGCCTGTGGCGCGGCAGGCCCCCCCGCCGATCGGGCGGGTCACGTCGATCACCCGTCCGTGGCCCGGCGCCGGACCGCGCGGGAGCGGAAGGAGCCGGCGCGAAACCGTTGACATCCCGGGGGGGACCTCGTGCTTCACGCCTTGCCGCAGCATGGCCATCGGTTCGGGGATGCGCAAAGCTGCCTGCCCCATGAAAAGGGGGGCGCCGTGGTGGCGCCCCCTTCGGATCATGCCAGGTGGGTGGACCCTGGCACTATCGCGGCTCGGCCATCAGCCCCCTGATCAGCGCATAGCAGGCGATCAACAGCACGATCGCAAAGGGCAGACCCGCGGATACCGCCGCCGCCTGCAAGGCGAGAAGCCCGCCTCCCAGCAGCAGCGCCGCCGCCAGCAGCCCCTCGAAGATCACCCAGAAGATGCGCTGGCTGACCGGCGCGTTGATCTTGCCACCGGCGGTGATGGTGTCGATCACCAGCGAGCCTGAGTCCGACGAGGTGACGAAGAACACGATCACCAGCGCGATCCCGATCAGTGAGGTCACGGTCGCCATGGGCAGCTCCGACAGCATCCCGAAGAGCGACAGCTCAGGGACGTAGTCGGCAACGACGAACCCGTAGACGGCGGCTTCCTGCACGCGATCGATCACCTGCTGGATTGCGGTGCCGCCGAAGCTGGTCATCCAGATTGCCGAAACGATGGTGGGGATCAGCAGCACGCAGAAGATGAATTCGCGCACTGTGCGGCCCCGGCTGACCCGGGCGATGAACATGCCGACGAAGGGCGACCAGCTTATCCACCAGGCCCAGTAAAAGGCCGTCCACCCCTGGCGGAAGCCATCGTCATCGCGGCCCACCGGGTTCGACAATGCCGCGATTTCCGAGAAATACGCGCCAAGATTGCCGAAGAACTGCGTGACGAGCGTCATGGTCGGGCCCGCGAAGATGACGAACAGCATCAGCAGGATCGCCAGGATCATGTTCAATTCGGAGAGGCGCTTGACCCCGCCGTCCAGCCCCCGGATCACCGAGATCAGCGCCATCGCGGTGATGATCCCGGTCAGGATGACGGCGAAATTCACACTGTCGCCCGCGCCCTCCATTCCGAAGACGAACCCGATCCCCGCCGCGGCCTGCTGTGCGCCGAAGCCGAGTGAGGTCGCCAGCCCGAAGAGGGTGGCCATCACCGCCAGTATGTCGATCAAATGTCCCGGCCAGCCCCAGACACGCTCGCCCAGCAGCGGGTAGAAGATCGAACGCACGGTCAGCGGCAGCCCCTTGTTATAGGCAAAGAGCGCCAGCGACAGCGCCACCACCGCATAGATCGCCCAGGGGTGCAGGCCCCAGTGATAGATGGTCGCCGCCATGGCGGTCAGGCGTGCGGCCTCGACCGCAGCCGGATCCATCAGTTCGCCATCCACCACGCCGATGCCGCGCATCAGCGGCTGGTCGCCCCAGGGCGTGGCGAAGTAGTAGACCGGTTCGAGCACGCCAAAGAACATCAGCCCGATGCCCATCCCGGCGGCGAAGAGCATGGCGAACCATCCCGCATAGCCGTAATCGGGGGTGGCATCCGCCCCGCCGATCCGGACTTTGCCCAGCGGCGATATCAGTATCCCGAGGCAGACCAGCACGAAGATGTTGCCCGCAATCAGGAAGAACCAGTCGAAGTTGGAAGTCAGAAAGCCGCGCATGGCGGTGAACATCGGCTCGGCCTGCGTCTGAAAGGCGAGCGTCAGGATCACGAAGGCCACCGTCAACAGCCCCGAGACCAGAAACACCGGGTTGTGGATGTCCAGGCCGAATGGCCCGATCGAGGGGGTGATGTTGTCCTGACCGATCTCGTAATCGGTTTCGATGATATCCGACGG
>SLDH01000097.1 GCA_007125415.1 Roseovarius sp. | reverse complement strand
TCCTAGGTCGCCCACCATATCAAGAACTTGTCGATCAGCTCGTTTCCTCCGAAGCCTTTTGCGCGGAATACGGGCCCGAGGCCAGGGCGCATCGTCGTGCCCGAAACCGCTTGCGATGAAAATATCAGACCTCCGTCAGGGTAGCGACAAGGCAGAGCAGCAGGGTGATCTCCACGACCTGTTGTGTGGCCCCCAGCACATCGCCGGTCTGACCGCCGATCTTGTGACGGGCAAGACGGCAAAGCCCCAGCACCGTGAGCGTCCCGGCGAGGAACAGCGCGATCACCACGCTTCCCAGCAGGATCAGTGAAAGCGCGCCGGCCAGCGCAAGAGCGAGCAGCATCGTTCCCCGAGGCACCGCCCCCACCCCATGCGCCACACCGCTGCCCCGCGCATTGGGCAGGGTGTGCATGGGCACACAGATGGCCGCCCGCGAGAGCATGGCCACGGCGAGCACGGCTGGTATCGCAGTGCCCGCCCCCATCTCCCAAAGCGCCCAGAGCGCGGCCCAGCGCAGGCCCAGTGACAGAACAAGCGCGATCACCCCGTAACAGCCGATCTGGCTGTCTTTCATGATCCCGAGCCGGCGTTCCTTCGTCCAGCCGCCCCAGAAACCGTCCGCCGTGTCGGCCAGCCCGTCCTCGTGCATGGCACCGCTGAGCAGCACCAGCGCGCCCAGCACCAGAAAGGCCACCAGTGGGGCCGGCAGGCCCAGTGCAGCGCCGCTCCAGCCCACCAGCGCCGCAAGGCTGCCGAGGCCCAGCCCCACCAGCGGATAGGCCCAAGCCGCTTCGGCCTGACGTGACCAGTCGTCCACCCTTGGCATGGGCAGTCGGCTGAGCAGGCAAAAGGCGCGCGGGATGTCCCGGAGAGCCGGAAGTGGCGCAGGCGCGGGCATGAAAGAGCTGTCCTTTTCAGATGCGCAGGGCGGATGGACCTGCGATACACGCGAAGGGACCAATGATGCAATGAGGCAGCCCATGGGCGACGCTTTTTCAACTCTCGAGCAATTCGAAGCGCTGCTGCGCGCGAGCCCGGAACCCGACATCGCCGCGCAGGCACAGGCCCGCGCGCGCGAGGCGCAATTGACCAAGCCACCCGGGGCGCTGGGGCGGCTGGAGGCGTTGGCCGAATGGTATTGCGGTTGGCGCGGGGTGCCGCGCCCTCGCGTCGAGACGCCGCAGATCATCATCTTCGCGGGCAATCACGGGGTGACGGCGCAGGGTGTCTCGGCCTTCCCGGCAACGGTGACCGCGCAGATGGTGGGGAACTTTCGACAGGGCGGCGCGGCCATCAACCAGTTGGCCGGGACCATGGGCGCGCAGCTTGCCGTGGTTCCATTGGAGCTTGACCGCCCGACGCAGGATTTCACCCAGGCGCCGGCGATGAGCACCGCCGAATGCGTCGCGGCCCTGCAGGCGGGCTGGTCGGCGGTGGACCCTCAGGCCGATCTGCTGGTCGCAGGCGAGATGGGCATCGGCAACACCACTTCGGGCGCGGCCATTGCCCATGCGCTTTATGGCGGTGCGGCTGAAGACTGGGTAGGGCGCGGCACCGGGGTGGACGCGGCAGGGCTGGCACTCAAGGCGCGGGTGGTGGCGCAAGGCGTGGCGCTGCACAGCGAGGCGCGCGGGCTTGAGGTTCTGCGCTGTCTGGGCGGGCGTGAACTGGCGGGCATGGCAGGGGCGATCGCGCACGCGCGGCAGTTGCGCATCCCGGTGGTACTGGACGGATTCATCTGCTCCGCCGCAGCCGCCTCCCTTGCCGATGCGGTGCCCGGCGCGCTCGACCACGCGGTGGCAGGCCATGTGAGCGCCGAGGCCGCGCATCCCGCGCTGCTTGAGCGGCTGGGAAAGGCGCCGCTTCTCGATCTCAGGATGCGGCTGGGCGAAGGCTCGGGCGCGGCACTTGCCATCGGGGTGATCCGCGCGGCGCTGGCCTGTCATTCCGGCATGGCTACCTTTGCCGAGGCAGGTGTGGCGGACGGATAGCATCAAGCGAAAGGCCCCGGCCGCTTATGCAGCCGGGGCCTCTATCAGGAGCAACCGGTTCGTCTCAAAGACCGGTGCTGACGTCGATCATGTTGCCTTCGACCAAGGTCACATAGGCCTTCTTCACATCCTTGCGGGTGCCGGGGCGACCACGAAAACGCTTTGTCTTGCCCTTGGTGATGGCTGTGTTCACGGCCTTCACCTTGACATTGAACAGAGCCTCGACCGCTTCCTTGATCTGCGGCTTGGTGGAGCCGATGGCCACCTCGAAAACAACAGCGCCATGCTCGGAGGCCATCGTGGCCTTTTCGGTGATGACCGGCTTGCGGATCACGTCGTAATGTTCAGGTTTCGCACTCATGCCACTTCACCTTTCCCGAGACGGGCTTCCAACGCTTCGACACCGGCTTTCGTCAGCACGAGTGTGTCGCGCCGCAGGATGTCATAGACATTCGCGCCCATGGAGGGCAGGACATCCAGCCCGTCGATATTCGCCGCGGCCCGCGCGAAAGCTTCGTTCACCTGCGCCCCGTCGATCACCAGGGCACGCTTCCAGCCCAGATCCCTGACCTGCTTGGCCAGCACCTTGGTCTTGCCATCGCTGTCAGCCGATTCGATCACGACAAGCTCGCCCGCCTTCACCTTGGCGGAAAGCGCGTGTTTGAGGCCCAGCAGGCGCACCTTCTTGGGGAGATCATGCGCATGGCTGCGCGGGGTCGGCCCCTTGTAGATGCCACCCTTTCGGAAGATCGGCGCGTTTCTGTCACCGTGGCGCGCACCGCCGGTGCCCTTCTGGCGGTAAATCTTCTTGCTGGAATAGCTGGTCTCGGACCGGGTCTTCACCTTGTGGGTGCCGGCCTGCGCCTTGTTGCGCTGCCAGCGGACGACACGGTGCAGGATATCCGCGCGCGGTTCCAGGCCGAAGATGTCTTCGCCCAGATCGACCGAGCCGGCAGAGCCGCCGTCCAGTTTGATCACGTCGAGTTTCATTCCTCGCCTTCCTTCTTCTCGGGTTGATCGGCTGCGCCCTCACCCTTTTCGGCT
>SLDH01000409.1 GCA_007125415.1 Roseovarius sp. | reverse complement strand
CAGAACGATCATGGCATCGCTACCCTTTTGGTCAGTTCAATGGGCTCAAGCCAGAGGCCTGCTGCAATCGCGCGCGCACCGCCCAATCCGAGCCGAACCCGTAACGTGCCCAGCCCTGACTGTCCATACGTACCGCCTGTGCCTCGCTGCCGCGACCCTGAAGATCAAGCGCCTCGGCCAGCAGCATCTTCAACGTGGCCAGAAGGGCTGCGTTCTCGAACCGCTCCGCCGTCGCCAGATGCGGGCTGACGAGGCTGAGCGCACGGGCGCCATCGCCCCGGCCGATCTCGTATCCGGCCAGTTGCGCCGCCACCAGCGCACGGTGCGGCTCGGTCCCCGGTATCTGCTCGAAAATCCGCTCGGCGGCCTTGAACTGCTGCTCGGCGCGGGCCGGATCCGTGCCCTGAATGATCCGGCCAAGGGCGAAGTGACTGAAGCCGAGCCGATGGTCCTGCAAGCCCGCCTCCTGTGCGATGCGAAGCGCGTCTTCGGCGGCGCTGCGGCGATGCGTGGCGCTGCTGCCGGGGCCGAGTGCCGCCTCGATGGCGCGGCTCCATGCGGGGGGTGTGGGCGTCGCCATTTGCGCAGCGATCCGGTCTCCGGCAGGGTTGAGGCGGCTCAATATGGCTGGAAGCCGCGCGGCGACTTCGCCCGGGCTCATCCCGTTCTGCAGATCGGGGGCATAATAGGCGCGCAGGATCAGCATATCGAACCCGGTCAGGACCGAGTGGACATTGTCATCGTTGAAGACCGAATCAGGCAACCGGTAGAGGTCATTCACCGGCCCGAGCGCCTGTGCGAGTTCTTCGTGGAGACAGTCACGCACCTCCTGGGGGGAGGCGTCAGCGGGCAGGATGATCGCGAGGGTTTCGCGGCTCTTCAGGCGTGTCCAGCTTGTCGCCCCGGCGACCCTCGCGAGGCGATACTCCGACAGACTCGTGATGTTGGGGACGACAAAGCACGCCGCTGTGGGAAAATGCTCGCGGATGCGCGCACGCGGCACAGCTTCGATCGTGATGTTGGCCGCGCCACCACTGACCCGGGAGATGTCTATTCCTGCCTCACTGCGAAGACGCATGAGAAGCCGGCTGAGGTCTGGTGACAGCGTGGACGGCGGATCGCCGGTGACCCTCAGGGTAACGGGGCCTTCGAAGCGCGTGAAGGTCGTCAGCCTTTGCCCGGATTCAAGCCTGAAGGCGAGGTCCATGAAATCGCGCTCTATCTCCCGGTTCGAACGTGCGGGCGGGACAGGGCGCGGCGTCGAGAAGCTTTTCATCATGAGCCGCTCGTTCGCGATCTCCATCGCGGCGCGTGTCGGCGCATCGTTCGGCATGCCCGGCGCGCAAGCTCCGAGTATAAGGCTGATCGGCAAGATGACGCGACGCATTGGTCCTCCGATTTTGAAATCCCATAAGCACTCACCCGTCACTGTGCCCATGCAGGGCAGGGCGCACCCTGACTGCGCATCCGGCCAAGCCTAGGGGCGAAGTAGGGCGAAAGAAAGGAAATCTGTCATGCTTCATGCAGGGACACGCCGCAGACGTGCCGTCCTGTCGGACCCGGCAGGCCCCGAGAAGGGCGTTAGCCGCCGCCCGGGAAATCCTTTCCGATTCGCGAGGCCGGGCGATGTCGCGGCCGCCCTGCGGTGATCTTGGGAAACTGATCTCTTTTGCATCCTGCTTCGGGCGCCTAATTCGGAAGGGATGCAATGAGGAATGCCATGACGACGCAAAGCAGCCAGATCGCCCTCATCTTCGGCATCCTTCTCGCCGTGGTCGCCGGCATGGGTGGTGCGCTGGCCAGTCTTGGCGCCCCTTGGTGGGGCTGGGTGAGCGCGAGCCTCTGGGCTCTCTTGTGGGTGACAGCCGCCTCCGGCCTGACGGACCCGGCAAGCCGTCGGTTTCTTGCCGGTGCGCTGAAAAATCTCGGCTTCGGGCAGATCTACGGAACGCTCGCGCGCCGCAATGTCATGGGGTTGTGGGAACGCTATTGCACGGCCACATCGGCCCGCGCCTCGGCCCTGGTGTTGTTCCGCGCAGCGCTTACGATGCGTCTGCTCAGAGCCGCCTTCTGGGTGGCTGCGGGATATCTGCTGGTGATACCCGTCGGGCTTTGGGCCAGCGCGGCTGTCAGTGGAGAGCAGGGTTTTGGCAGCCCCTTGAAGGAGATGCTGACGTTTCGCGACGGTCGGGGCGTTGTTGTGATGGCGCTCGGCGCTCTGGTGATCGCACTCAACGCCTTTTTCGACTTCATCTCCTATGCGCTGACCCTTGCGCTGATGCGTCGCGGGCTGCGGGCGCGGCTGCCTTTCCTCTGGTGGCTGCTGGATCTGGTGCTGTCCGGTGTGCTTTTCGTGTTGCTCGGCGTGGTGCTGATGATCATCATCAAGGTGCTCACGTTGAGCACCGGCCTCCCTTTGGTCGATCTCGGCACGCTTTCCGCGGGTCTTCGGGCCGATCCTGGTGCGTATGGCTGGCTTTGGCTGATGCTGATGACCACCATGGTGCCGACACTGCTGCATGCTGCCCTGGCGGTTCTGGGGGCGCAGGGCCTCTGGCCGCGTGCTCTGCGTCGCCCCGTTGCCGCCTGGGTCGAGCGCGCGGGCGAGAGTTCGGTGCAGTCCCTGTACGCCAGTCTCTGGCTCAGCATCATCTGGGGGCTGCCCATGCTGCTGCTGACCCTTGGCGTCTGGATCAGCTGGCTGGTCGTGCAGCCCTCTCTGACCGGGGCGTTCCGGCGCTATCTCGACCTGCTCAGCGCGGTCGTCGCGCCATGAAGGCCAGACGCTCGAAGAGATGCACGTCCTGTTCGTTCTTCAGCAGCGCCCCATGCAGCCGGGGCAGGGCATCCGCGCCATCGCGGCGCAGATCCTCGGGTGAGAGATCCTCGGCGAGAAGCAGTTTGAGCCAGTCCAGCACTTCGGAGGTCGAGGGCTTCTTCTTCAGCCCGGACTGGTCGCGGATTTCGTAGAACTGGGTCAAGGCCGTGGTCAGCAAGGCATCCTTGATGCCCGGATGATGCACCTCGACGATGCGTT
>SLDH01000304.1 GCA_007125415.1 Roseovarius sp. | reverse complement strand
TCCCGGCGAAGGCCGGAGACCGGGTGAAGACAGGTCGTCGCAGTGCCCGTGGTGGCCGAGGTCGGGGACTTCCAGCGTTTCGACAATCCACGGCAGTTGATGGCCTGTCTGGGCCTGACGCCCTCTGAACATTAGAGCGGCAACCCGGTGCGCAGGGGGGATAACCGAAGCCGGCAGCAGGCTTGCGCGGCGCGCCTCGATCGAGGGCGCATGGAGTTACCCGATGCAGGCGCGGGCCAGCCGCGAGCTGCATGACAGGATTGCGGGCCTGCCTTAACTGGCTGCTGAAAAAGTCCTGCGCATGTCTGTTTGGGCACAGAAGGCGGGAAATTTTTCCTCTCCACGCCCCCCACGTGCCCTGGCCCGGGCGGCTCCTACCCAGGGACGGGCGCATGTCCTGTCATCGGGAAGAGTTGAACCCGGTCAGATGCAAAAACTCTAATAGGAAAACTCGGCATAGATATGGCTGAGATCGCCCGCCCATTCGCCATGGTATAGGGCGAGCAATTCGTCGGCCGGCGTCTGGCCGCTCTCAACGCTGTCTTTCAGCGCATTGAGGAAATGCGTCTCGTCGGGTAGCATGCCACCGGCCCCGGGGCGCGCGCGGGCGCTTAGCCCGGCTTCGGCGATGGCCAGCACCTCGCGGGCAAGTTCCTGCATGTCGATGTCATCGACCCGTGCCTGCAGCGCGCTTTCGCTCGCCGCGATCCTGAGCGCCTCGCGCTGCGCCGCAGTCCAGCCCTTGACGAGATCCCAGGCTGCATCCAGCGCGCCCTGATCATACATGATCCCTGTCCAGAAGGCGGGAAGGGCACAGAGCCTGCGCCAGGGGCCCCCATCGGCCCCGCGCATCTCCATGAAGCGCTTGATCCGCGCCTCGGGGAAGATCGTCGTCAGATGATCTGCCCAGTCCGAGAGGGTGGGTTTCTCACCCGGCAGCGCGGGCAGTTTGCCGCACAGGAAATCGCGGAAGGACTGCCCAAGCGCATCGATATACTGCCCGTCGCGATAGACGAAATACATCGGCACATCGAGCGCGTATTCGGCATAGGCCTCGAATCCGAAGCCCTCCTCGAAGACAAAGGGCAGCATCCCCGTGCGCGCGCTGTCGAGATCGCGCCAGACCCGCGCGCGCCACGATTTGTGCCCGTTTGGCACGCCGTCGAAGAAAGGCGAATTGGCAAAGAGCGCCGTTGCCACAGGCTGCAGCGCGAGAGCCACGCGGAATTTCCGCACCATGTCCGCCTCGGAGGCGAAATCGAGATTAACCTGCACCGTGCAGGTGCGATACATCATGGATTTTCCCATGCTGCCCACGCGGTCCATATACTCGGTCATCAGCTTGTAGCGGCCCTTGGGCATGCGGTCCATGTCCTCATGCCGCCAGACGGGCGCGGCCCCGAGCCCGATGAAGCCCACGCCCACCCTGTCGGCCACGTCCTTTACCTCGGCCAGATGCTCGTTCACCTCGTCGCAGGTCTGGTGGATCGTCTCCAGCGGCGCACCGCTCAGCTCCAGCTGTCCCCCGGGCTCGAGGCTGACATTGGCCCCGTCCTTTTCAAGTCCGATCAGCTTGCCCGCTTCTTCCACCGGGGCCCAGCCATGGGCGTCGCGCAGGCCCGTGAGCACCGCAAGCACGGACCGTTCGCCTTCGTATGGAATGGGTTTCAGCGTGTCCTTGCAATAGCCGAACTTCTCATGCTCGGTGCCGATGCGCCACGCCTCCTTCGGCTTGCAGCCCTCCGCCAGGTAGCCGGCAAGCTGGGAGTGGTGCTCGATGGGTCCGCCGCCGGATTGAGGGATCGACATGGGGCTTGGCCTCGCAATTTCGGGTGCGGATGTGGTGAAGCGCTTCCGGGGTGGTGTCAAGCCTTCGCGCGGTTCAGCGCCGCAGCACGGCACCCGGGTTCATGATGCCCTGCGGGTCGAGCGCCTGCTTGAGGCTGCGCATTGCGGCCAGATGCGCCGGCTCTCCATAGCGTTCCAGATCATCCACCTTCAGCCGGCCCACCCCATGTTCGGCGGCCACCGACCCGCCGAAATCATGCACCAGATCATGGACCGCGCGCTTGATCGCCTCGCGCTGGCTTGCGTGGTCCTCCCGGCTGTGGCCGCGCGCGGGGAAGACGTTGTAATGCAGGTTGCCATCGCCCAGATGGCCGAAACAGTTGATCCGGAAGTCTCCCAAGGCGGTGATCGCGACCTGCCCTGCCGGGATGAATTCGGGCAGGGCGCTCAATGGCAGTGAAATGTCATGGGAACTGACCGCACCGATGCGCCGGTTCGCCTCGGGGATGCTTTCGCGCAACCGCCAGAAATCCTGTCGCTGGGCTTCGGATTGCGCGATGATCCCGTCGCTGACAAGCCCGGCCTCCAGCGCCTCGGCGAAGAGACGCTCCAGCGCCGCAACCGGATCGAGCCCGCGCGCCAGCCCCACATCGATCAGCACCAGCCATTCGGGCGGGGTGGGGAAGGGTTGGCGCAGGTCAGGCATGGTCTCGGCCAGAAAATCAAGTCCCATGCGGTGCATCAACTCGAACGCGCTCACCCCCTCGCCCACATGCGCGCGCGCAAGCGACAGAAGGCTGAGCGCTGCGCGCGGGCTCTCCACCACCATCAGGGCCGTGGCCTCTCCGGCGGGGCGGGGGGCGAGCTTCAGGCTGGCGGCGGTGATCACGCCCAGCGTACCTTCCGCGCCGATGAGCAGGTTGCGCAGGTCATAACCCGCATTGTCCTTGCGCAGACGCTTCAGGCCGTGCCAGATCTCGCCATTGGGCAGCACCGCCTCCAGCCCCAGACAGAGGTCACGCGCATTGCCGTAGCGCAGCACATTGACACCGCCCGCATTGGTGGCCAGCAGCCCGCCGATCTGTGCCGAGCCCTTGGCGGCGATGCTGAGCGGGAATAGCCGATCGACCCTTTCGGCAGCCTCATGCACGTCCTGCAGGATGGCCCCGGCCTCGACGATCATCACGTTCTCATCGGGGTGGGCCGCGCGGATGGCGCGCATGCGCTCGAGGCTCAGCAATACCGGCGCGGGACCCTCCTGCGCAATCTGCCCGCCCACAAGGCCGGTGCCGCCGCCATAGGGGATGACCGGCACGCGCGCCGAATTGGCCAGCGTGATGACGCGCGCGACCTCTTCCACAACGGCGGGTGCGACCACCACCCCGGCCCGCCCGGCCCAGCGGCCGCGCGGCTCTTCGAGGTAATGCGGCTCGGGGCTGCGGAGGGCAGCAGCGGGCAGTGCGGCGCGCAGCGCCTCGATGAAGGGGGCATCAACGGGGTTCAGGTCCATGAATGTTCAATAGCACGCTGCTGTCGGGGGTAAAGAGCACCCGATGGAGAAGCGCGTGAAGAGCGTCGCTCCCGGCAAAGCTGCGGTGCAAGGGGAGGGCTTCGGAAAGCGGCTTCGTCAGGTCCGACCCGGCCGAGGCGATGTCCATGCCGTGCGCAGTGCTCACAGGATGGTCTCTCGGGATCAAGGCCCTGATGGCACAAGGTCGCATCCGCCAGACATGCTGTTTTGCCGGGCCTTTTTGACGGCAAAGGAAATTTCATGTTACGGATACAGTGTAACGCGCCGCTTTGCGCATGTGTCGGCAAGGCCCTGCTGACGGCATGAGGGCTGGCACTGCGGCGCAATCTGCGACTCAGAGTTCACCGCGAGGGACAGAATATGCCATTCATCTTTGAAGAAACCGACATTGGACTTGGACCACGAGCGTCGATGGGGAACAGCACCAGCGACTACACCTTCGTTCTTGGTGGTGTCACCGTCGGATCGACCGGCGGCAGCACTGTGACTGGTTCAGGTTTGGCGCAGACAGTCACAGTGGCCGGCGATCTTTGGAACTCTTCTGCTACCGCTGTAGATTTGAGTGGGACAGGGGCCAATGTGATCGTCCTGAGCGGCGGCAGCATCACCAACACGAGCAATGTTGCGACAAACGCTGTCAGGCTGAGCGGCAATTCGTCTCATCTCAGCAATATGGGAGACATTGCGGGTGGCAGCGGCGTCGCGCTCTCTGAAGATATCGCCAACGCCACGATCCAGAATGAAGGCAACATCGTTGCAACCGGTCGTGGATCCGTCGTCACCCCCACTGCCGGGATATTGATAGACACGACTTCATCCTCGGGGGATGTGACTGTGGCCATTGAAAACAGCGGCCGGATTGCCGGGTCTCTCAATGCCTTTAGCCCATGGGTCGGAGAGATCTACGCGATCAATCAGGTGCTGAATAGCAGTAATGTCGTGCAGATCAACAACAGCGGCACCTTGCAAGGCGATGTCCGCCTGCGCGCCGGTGCGGATGAACTGATGAATACCGGTGTCGTCACCGGCGATGTGGAGATGGGCAGCGGTGATGACCGACTGGTGAACGCGGGCGCAATCACCGGTGCGGTCGATATGGGGTCCGGCAATAACGAGGTCATCAACACCGGCACCGTGAGCGGCGATGTCAGCACTGGCAGTGGCAATAGTTATGTGGACAATCGCGGCGGCCATGTCAGCGGCGTGATTTCAACCAACAGCGGCAATGACACGATCTACGGCTCGGATAACGGCGACGAGATCAATGCCGGGAGCGGTTTCAACCGTGTTTATGGCGGCAGTGGCGACGATGCGATCTTTTTCACCACGCCCAGTGGCGCGAACCAACTCTCCAACAACAACCAGATCTATGGCGGGGCTGGAGACGATCTCATTGATGGGAGTGGCACATTTGCCAGCCTCTACGGGGGAGAGGGGAATGACATCATCAGAACCTTCGGCGATGCGTCGAACAATGTCTATTATGGTGGGTCGGGAGACGACGAGCTTTCGGCCAGACTTTCAGCAGGCAGTACCAACGTGACCTTCTACGGCGGGGATGGCAATGACACGATCACGACAGAGGCAGACGAGAACTTCATCTACGGCGGCGATGGTAACGATCTGATCAATGCAGACCGTGAGGCGCAGGGGTACACCTCCAACTTTGCAAACACCAATCTGATCCGGGGCGGCCAGGGCGATGATACCATCTTCGCCGGCGCGGGCAATGACACGCTTTATGGCGGCTCTGGCGATGACGAGATCTATGGCGGAGCAGGCGCAGACGAGATCTATGGCGGGAGCGGCGACGATATCCTCTATGGAGGGGCCGGGCGGGATACCATCTACGGCAATGGCGGCGACGATCTGATCTTCGGCGGTCAGGGGCATGATGAGATCTACGGCGGGGGTGGCAACGACATCATCTTCGGCGGCTTCGGCGATAACCTCATCTATGGCGGCCCTGGGGATGACGAGATCTATGGCGGCAACAGGGACGACACGATCTTCGGCGGCGCGGGCGATGACGAGATCTATGGCGGGGGCGGTGATGACGTGCTCTACGGCCAGTCGGGGGACGACATCATCTACGCGGTTTCGGGCGACAACTTCCTCTATGGCGGCCAGGGCGACGATGTGCTCCATGCCGGGACCGGCCAGGATGTCATGTCTGGCGGCTCGGGCGCGGATGTCTTCGTCTGGACCGATGTGAGCCAGAGCGGGCCAGGCCCGAACGCCCGCGACACGGTGACGGATTTCGAGAGCGGGGTGGACAAGCTCGACCTCTCGGCGCTCATGCCGGGCCTGACTTTCATCGGCATCAACTTCTTCTCCGGCACGGCGGGCGAGGTGCGCTTCGGTCCGAACCAGGAGCGGCTGTTCATTGACATCGATGGCAACGGCTCGCCCGACTTCGCGATCGACCTCAATGGCGTCACGTCGCTCGATGAAAGTGATCTCATCCTATGAGGGGGTGAAGACCGCGCCATGATCGCGCCCGCGCCGAAGTTCCGGAGGCGCGTGGCGCGCAGGCGACAGCATTGTCAGGGCCGTGCAAACGGCCCTGACGCGACGACGCAAGGTCGGAACTGGTCCACCCTTGGAGCGGTGTATCTGGCGCACCGTGAGGCGACTGGGCCATGTTGCGTATGATCGGGCGCGACTTGCGATGCGCCGGTGAGCCCGGTGGCCCTTGGGGGCGGTATCGTCACCACTGCGCGCTTTACCGATCTTCGCGCACCCTGCCCGGTTCGGCGATCAGGATGGCGCGAAAATCGTTCACATTGGTGAGTGTCGGCCCGGTGATCACCTGATCGCCCAGCGCGTCGAAGAACCCGTGCGCATCATTGTTGCTGAGCGCCGCGCGTGCCTCCACGCCCAATGCGCGGGCCTTTTCGAGCGTGTCGGGGCCGATGATGGCACCGGCCACCTCTGCCGCGCCGTCCACACCATCGGTGTCGCAGGCAATGGCATGGATGGAAGGCGCGCCGTTCAATGCCAGCGCCAAGGCCAGCGCATATTCGGCGTTCGGCCCGCCGACCCCGTCGCCCCTGCGCGTCACCGTCAATTCTCCGCCCGAGAGCAGCAGGAGCGGCGCATCGCCCGGCTGCATGGCGGCCTGGCGGGCAGTGGCAAGGGCGGCATGCTCTGCCGCGACCTCGCGCGCCTCGCCCTCGATCGCGTCGCCCAGTATCTCGGTGCGCATGCCCATGGTTTCGCCCAGTTCGGCGGCAGCCGCCAGCGATTGCGACGGGGCGGCATAGATCACATTTCTTACCTTCGAAAGGCGCTCGTCCCCGGGGGGCAGAACCTTGGGTGCCCCGGCCAGAACCGCCGCCACGGAGGCGGGCATGGTGATCCCGTATTGCGTCAGGATCGCGCGCGCATCCGCGGGTGTGCTGTCATCGCCCACCGTCGGGCCGGAGCCGATCATTGCCGGGTCATCACCGGGCACGTCCGAGATCATCAGGCAGACCATCCGTGCCGGATAGGCCGCCGCGGCCAGTTGACCGCCCTTCACGAGGCTCAGGTGCTTGCGCAGCACGTTCATCTGACCGATGGGCGCGCCACAGGCCAGCAATTCAGCGTTGAGCATCTGCTTTTCCAGAAGGGTGATCTCGCCTGCAGGCTGGATCAGCAGCGCCGAGGCCCCGCCGGAAACAAGCGCCAGCACCATGTCACCTTCGCCCAGACCTTCGCATAGCGCCAGCATGCGGGCGGTTGCCTCCTGCCCGGCGCGGTCGGGCACCGGATGGGCGGCTTCGACGATCTCGATGCCTGTGCAGGGGCGCGCATAGCCATAGCGCGTGATCACGAGCCCCTCACACGGCCCCCAGACGGCCTCCACCGCCTCCGCCATGCGCGCGCTCGCCTTGCCTGCGCCGATGACGACAACCCGGCCATCCGGCTTTTCCGGCAAGGCGGCAGCGAGCGAGCGCATGGGGTCGGCCATCTCCACGGCACGCTCGAAGAGGGCTCTCAACTGCTGGGGTTCGTCTGGCATCGCGCTGGCTCCGAAACTCTGGCGCCTAGCTAGCGGTATCGCTCACATCGCGTCAATGACGTTGAAGGCGGCCCGTGCAGAACCCGGCCGGCTCTGCCATGCCCAAGCGTCACCTTGACAAATGCCCCTGCGCCGCGTCACAGACAGCCGCATGATCATGAGTTTTCTGCAGGTGGGGCTGGGCGGGGCCATCGGGGCGATGCTGCGCTTCGGCATGGTCTCGGCCATGGCGCGGGTCAGCGTGCTGGGAATGCCCGTGGGGGTTCTGGGCGTCAATGTGCTCGGCTCTTTTCTGATGGGGATGGTCACGGTCTACACGTTGCAGAAGGGGCTCTTGCACCTCAACCCTCTGCTGATCGCCGGGATATTGGGGGGGTTCACCACATTTTCGGCCTTCTCGCTGGATGCGTTCACCCTTTATGAACGCGGCGCGGTGGGGGCTGCGGCCACGTACGTATTACTCTCGGTGTCGCTTTCCATCGGCGGGCTTGTCTTGGGCATTCTTCTGGCGCGGGGTATCTGGGGGTGAGCCGGGTTCAGATGCTTCCTGTTGCCCCGGACGATGCCGGCCAGCGCCTGGACCGGTGGTTGCGCCGTGTGTTTCCCCATCTTTCGCAGGGCATGATCGAAAAGATGTGCCGCAAGGGTGAGGTGCGGGTGGATGGCGGGCGCGTGAAGGCCGCCACACGGCTCGAAGAAGGGCAATCCGTGCGCATTCCTCCCCTGCCCGAACCCGGAGCACGGCCAGAGCCTGCTCGGACGAAAGTAGCGCCCGCCGACGCAAAGATGATCCGCGATTGCGTGATCTACCGTGACGATCACATCATCGCGCTCAACAAGCCACCGGGCTTGCCGGTGCAGGGTGGCTCCAAGCTGACCCGCCATGTGGACGGGATGGCAGATGCGCTGCGCTTCGATCTGGAGGAAAAGCCGCGCCTCGTGCACCGTCTGGACAAGGACACCTCAGGCGTTCTGCTGCTGGCGCGCACACGCCAGGCCGCTGCCGCGCTCACCCGCGCGATGCGCCACCGCGAAACCCGCAAGATTTACTGGGCCGTCGTCGCGGGCGTACCACATCCCTTTCTGGGGGAAATCAAGTATGGGCTGATCAAGGCGCCTGGCCACGGTGCGAAGGGCGAAGGCGAGAAGATGCTTTGCCTGCACCCCAAGGACGTGGAGAGCACCCCCGGCGCAAAGCGAGCCACCAGCCATTACGCCACGCTTTACCGCGTGGCATCTCGTGCGGCCTGGGTCGCGCTGGAACCTGTCACCGGGCGCACCCACCAATTGCGCGCGCACATGGCCGAGATCGGCCATCCCATCATCGGCGATGGCAAATATGGCGGCAGCGGTCAGGAAAATCTCGGAGATGGCTGGGGTGCGCAGCTTGGTGGCGAGATCTCAGGCCGTTTGCACCTGCATGCAAGAATGATGCGTTTCGAACATCCCGCGACCCGCGAAGTGATTACCCTGACAGCCGACATGCCGCCCCATATGGCACAGACCTTCGACACCTTCGGCTGGACTGCTGATCTGGCCGCCGAGGACCCGTTCGAGGCGCTGCAATGAGCGGGGCGAAGTTGGCGGCATGAGCGAGTGGAAGGCCAGACGTTTCTGGAAGGCCGCGCAGGTTGTCACGGCAAAGGGCGGCTATGGCGTGACACTCGACGGCCGTCCCGTCAGGACCCCGGCAAAGGCGCTGCTCGTTGTGCCGACAAAGCCGCTGGCGAACCGGATAGCCGCTGAATGGGACGCGCAGGAAGATGAGATCGTGCCGCGCTCGATGCCCTTCACAAGGTCGGCCAATGCCGCGCTGGACAAGGTGACGCCTCAGCACGCGGAAGTGGCCGGTCTGATCGCGGCTTATGGCGATTCCGATCTGCTGTGTTATCGCGCGACCGCGCCCGAAAGCCTCGTGGCGCGCCAGATCGCCCAGTGGGATCCGCTGCTGAACTGGGCGAGAGAGGTGCTGGACGCCCCATTGCAGCCAGTTTGCGGCGTAATGCACAGCCCGCAAGACCCGGCGGTGCTCAAGGGCCTGCATGGGCGGGTTCAGGCGATGGATGCCTTCACCCTGACGGCATTTCACGATCTGGTCAGCCTCTCCGGCTCGCTCATCCTCGGCTTTGCCGCGTTGCATGATCATCTGCCCGCCGAGCGCCTCTGGACGCTCTCGCGCCTGGATGAGGCCTGGCAGGCCGAACAATGGGGTGAGGATGAGGAGGCCGCCGAGGTTGCCCGGGCGAAACGAGCCGATTTTTTGCATGCAAACGCCTTCTGCAAGCTCGCGCGAATCGCTTGAAATTCTCTCGCCGGCCACGCTGACGCAACGGCATGGGATCGATGTTCCAATCGTTTTTGGTGTGGTTGGGGTTGACCTTTGGTGATGATTCTACTCATTCTTCATTGCATTGTGGGGTACTCACCCCCGATACACCTATAGCTTCGGCTCCAGCCGAGCCGATAAACCGCTCTGAAAAGGGCGGATAATCAGGAAGAGGTAAACATGAAAAAATCCGTATTCTTTGGCGCGCTAACGGTTGCCGGCCTCGCGGCCGGGGGCGCTGCCGCTGCCACGTTGGATGACGTGAAGGCGCGCGGAACGCTCAACTGTGGCGTGACCACCGGCCTCGTGGGCTTCGCAGCCCCCGATGCCAATGGCAACTGGGATGGTTTCGATGTCGGCGGTTGTCGCGCTGTTGCCGCGGCCGTTCTGGGCGACCCGAACGCGGTGGAATTCGTACCGACAACCGGCGTGACACGCTTCACGGCGCTGGCCTCCGGCGAGGTCGATCTGCTGGCCCGCAACACCACCTGGACCTTCACCCGCGATGTCGATCTGAAGTTCGACTTTATCGGGATCAACTACTATGATGGCCAGGGCTTTCTCGTCCCCAGGGATCTTGGCGTGAGCTCCGCCAAGGATCTGGACGGCGCGACTGTCTGCATCCAGACCGGCACGACCACCGAACTCAATCTCGCGGATTTCTTCCGCGCCAACAATATCGAGTACCAGCCGGTGCCGATCGAAACCAACGCCGAAGGGCAGCAACAATATCTGGCCGGTGCCTGTGACACCTACACGACAGATGTGTCCGGCCTCGCCGCAACACGGGCGTCCTTCGAGAATCCGGGCGATCACGTCGTGCTGCCCGAAGTCATCTCGAAAGAGCCGCTCGGCCCGCTTGTGCGCCATGGTGACAACGAGTGGGGCGATATCGTCCGGTGGACGCTCAACGCGCTGATCGCGGCCGAAGAGCTGGGCGTGACATCCGCAAATGTCGCCGAAATGGCATCGACACCGACGGGAAACCCGGAAATCAACCGCCTGCTCGGCACCGAGGGCAACCTCGGCGGCATGATGGGCCTTGATCCGGACTGGGCTGTGCGCGCCATCTCCGCAGGGGGAAATTATGGCGAGCTGTTCGAGAAGAACATCGGTGAGAAAACGCCAGTTGGTCTGGCCCGTGGCCTGAATGCACAATGGACCGATGGTGGCCTGCTCTACTCGCCACCCTTCCGCTAAGGGCACATGATGAAAGGGCGCGGAAAACAATCCGCGCCCTTTTCGCTCCATGCTTCAAGAAAAAATCGGCCCTGCACCATGCGCTATCCCGCGCAAGCATGAGAGATTTGGCAGAGCCGACAAACGGGGATGCATCCGATGACTACAATGACCGACCCGCCAAGGGAGTCGTTTCGTCTGTCCATGTTGTTGAACGATAAGCGGTATCGCTCCTACACATTCCAGTTCATCGCCCTGATCTGCCTGATGCTGTTGTTTGCCTATCTGCTCTCCAATCTGCTTTCGAACCTTCGAGCCGCGGGGCTCAATTTTTCCTACAAGTTTCTGGCCGAACCCTCGAACTATGATATCAACCAACACCTGATCGAATACAGCAGCCGCTCGAGCCATTTGCGAGCGGCGACCGTGGGTGTTCTCAACACGCTTCTGGTGGCCTTTCTTGCCTGCGTTACCGCGACGATCTTCGGGGTCGTCGCCGGTGTCTTGCGGCTGTCGAAGAACTGGCTCGTGCGCAAGCTCATGTCTTTTTACGTGGAGATTTTCCGCAACGTTCCGGTCCTTATCTGGATCATCATCATCTTCACGATCATGACGGCGGTAATGCCCGCCCCCCGCGAATTTCGCGGGGATGATCCCTCGGCGTCCATGTTGTTCGATGCCTTC
>SLDH01000382.1 GCA_007125415.1 Roseovarius sp. | reverse complement strand
TGATCTTGTGCACGACACAGGGCCGCTACGCGGCTGTTCCGGGCCATGGGAAACATCGGCGACCGCCCGCAAAGGGCTCGAAGCGGCCAGAGGGCTTCTTGTGTCAGGTGACGAACACCATGAGGGGCAAGCACTCCGGCCTTCGGTCAGGCCGCGCCGAAACCTGCGTCGAGCGACGCGATGATCCGGTCGACCTCGGCCTCGGTGATGGTAAGCGGCGGCGACATGAGCACGTTATGCGCCCCCAGCCGCACCATGGTGCCGGCCTCATAGGTTGCCTTGTGGATGCGCTTCATCGTGGCCGCGTCCATCGGCGTCTTCTTGGCCCTGTCCGACACGATCTCGATCCCGGTCATCAGGCCGTGGCCGCCACGCACATCGCCGATGATGTCGTGTTTTTCGGCCAGTTTCAGCACGCCCTCGTAAAGCTGCGTGCCGCGCGTGGCGGCGTTGGCCTTGGTGTCGAGCCGGAGCGTCTCCGACAGGCAGGCCACCACGGCCGCGGCCCCCACGGGATGCGCCGAATAGGTGTAGCCGGTCCAGATCGAGCCTTCGGGACCCGCGCTTTCGAACACATCCGCCACCTTGTCGGACAGCAGCACACCGCCCACCGGGAAATATCCGGAGGTGATGCCCTTGGCGATGGTCATCATGTCGGGCTTCACGCCCCAGTGCCGCGCGCCCGTCCAGTCGCCGGTGCGGCCAAAGCCGCAGATCACCTCATCGGAGATCATCAGGATGCCATAGCGGTCGCAGACCTCGCGCATATGCTTCATGAAGCTCGCATCGGGCACGATCACGCCGCCCGCGCCCTGAATGGGCTCCATGATGAAGGCGGCGATCGTGCTGGGGTCCTGAAACTCGACCTCATCCACGAAGGCGGCGGCGATCTTCCCGGCCAGTTTGGCGGGGTCGGTCTCGTCGAAGGGGTTGCGGTAGGTGTAGGGGCTGGGCAGATGGAAACAGCCGGGCAGCAGCGGCTCGTAGGTGATGCGGAAACGGTTGTTGCCATTCACGCTCGCCCCGCCCCAATGGGTGCCGTGATAGCCCTTCTTGAGGCTGATGAACTTGGTGCGCGTGGGCTCGCCGCGCAGGCGGTGATACTGGCGCGCCATGCGCAGGGCGGTATCCACCGCGTCGGACCCGCCCGAGGTGAAGAAGACACGGGTCATCCCGTCTTCGGCAAAGAACTCCTGCACCGCATAGGACGCCTCGATCGCCGCCGGGTTGGTGGTGCCCGCGAAGGACGAGTAATAGGGCATCGCGAAAAGCTGCTCCGAAATGGCCTGCTTGATCACGTCATTGGAATAGCCGAGGTTCACACACCAGAGGCCGCCCACCGCGTCCACGGCCACATGGCCGTCAATATCGGTGATCTCGACGCCCGATGCGCCCTTGATGATGGTGGGGGCGTTGACCTGCTGTTCGCCGGGATGCCCCATCGGGTGCCACAGATGGCGCGCATTCATCTCGCGCAGGAAGTTGTCGTCTTTCATCGTCTCGGCCCTTTCGAATGGGTGGAATTTGATCAGATATCGGTCATCAGATGCCGCCTGTCCAGAAGCATCTCGACCGTGCGGGAGGAAGGCCGCAAGCCGCCGCCTTTCATCCGCCCGGTTCGGACGCGATCAGGCGCGCCACCTGCGTCTCCCGAAGACCCCTGTCTGATACAGCGTGCCCGCCGGACGGGACATCTCGGCCGGGCCGACCTCATGTAGAATGCTTCAGGTAGGTCAAGAGCCATCAGCCCGCCCCCGCCCTGGCAAGCGCGCAGTCCAGATCATCAATGAGATCGCCCACGTCCTCGATGCCCACGCTGATCCGCAACAGTCGCGGATGCACCGGAAACCCCTCTCCCGAGACGGTCTTGCGATGCTCGATCAGGCTTTCCACCCCGCCCAGCGAGGTGGCCGGATAGAAGACCTCGCAGGCGCGCACCACATCGATGGCCGTCGCCTCGCTGCCCTTCACGATGATCGACATCATCCCGCCGAACATGCCGCCTGTCTGACGCTGCGCGATGGCGTGGCCCGGATGCGAAGGCAGACCGGGATAAAGCACGCCTTCCACGCCCGGATGCCGCTCCAGATGCGCGGCCAGTTGCAGCGCATTTTCCGTGGCCCGCTCATAGCGCAGGATCAGCGTGCGCATGCCACGGATCAGAAGCCAGGCATCCCAGGTATTGAGCACGGTGCCCTGATGGTTGCGGATTTCGGCGATCTCTTCCCAGAAAGGGCCCTTCTCGCGCACCGAGAGCACCCCTGCGGTGATGTCGGAATGGCCATTGAGATATTTGGTGGCCGAATGAAACGAGATATCGGCCCCCAGATCGAGCGCGCGGGTCGCGCAAGGGGGCGTTGCGGTGCAATCGGTCACAAGCCGCGCCCCGGCGGCATGGGCGATCTCGGCGGCGGCCTCGATATCGGTCACGTCCCAATTGGGGTTGTTGGGCGTCTCCACCCAGAGAAGCGCCGTATCGCCTGCGCGCATCCTGGCGCGCATCTCATCAAGGTTTCCCGCCGCGTAATGGCTCACCCGCAGGCGGCGCTTTTCGGCATAGCTGCGGAACTGGCCCAGCACGCCGTAATACATCACATCCGGCACGACGACATGGGCATCCGCCGGCAATTGCTCGATCACCGCCGTGGCGGCCGAAATGCCGGTGGAGAAAAGCATCGCCTCCGCCGCCCCTTCCAGATCGGCGAGAATCGCCTCGGCTTGCGCGGTGGTCTGGTTGCCATCACGGCGATAGATCAACCCGCCGCGCAGGGCGTGGTTTTCATCCCGCGCATAGGTGGCCGCCGGATGGATCGCCGGGATGATCGCTCCGGTCTGCGCATCGACAAAGCGCAGCGCCTGTGCAAGGCGCGTGGCAGGCGAAAGCGCGCGTTTTTCCACGGTCATCGGGCGGTCCTCCTGAGATCTGCGGCACGCGCATGCGCTTCCCTTAACAGGCTGCTGAAAAGGTGCCTGCCTCTCCCCTCCAGGCGCATTGAGCCAGAGAACCGTTCCGCGCCACGCTCGGCCCAATGTCTCCCCCGGGCGACCAGCCCGGGCGGCGCCCGACCCTCCCCCGGGAGGGCG
>SLDH01000031.1 GCA_007125415.1 Roseovarius sp. | reverse complement strand
CGCGAATGCAGATAGGTATGGCTATTGTCCGGGTCGATCTTGATCATGCCCTGGGGTGCGTCACAGCTTGCGCCCAGCAGCTTTTCACGAAGCCGCGCAATGTCAAGCACCCGCTCACTCTCGAGAGCCTCCGCGAACATCAATACCTGGAAATATGCGGCTTCGCAGCAACTTGTGACGAGCTCGTCAGAGCCGAACTTGTCGGCATAGCTGGCCAGGAAGCGGCGGCTTTCGGGTGTGTCGATGGTCCGGAAATAGGGGGCCGCGGTTATATTTCCGACAGCGGCCTTGACGCCAATGCGGCTTATCTCGGCTTCATTGGTCGTCAGGCTGGCAATCGGCACCTTGCGAGCATCATGGCCAGCTTCGTGATAGGCTGTGTAGAAGCGGATCGTCGCCTCACCCACAAGTGTGGAGAACACGGCGTCGGGCTTGAGCTGTGCGATTTCATCGATGGTCTTGGCGAAGGCGGAATCACCGGCGTCGAAGGGCAGATACCGCTCACCCACCACTTCGCCACCACCCTGGCGCAGGATGTTGCGCATCACACGGTTCGACTCGCGCGGATAGATGTAATCCGATCCGACGAAGAAGACCCGGCTTCCGTAATTCTCCAGAAGATAGGTCGCCAGCGGCACGCTGTTCTGGTTCGGACAGGCGCCGCCATAGATCACGTTCGGCGAATATTCGAAGCCCTCATAGAGCGTCGGATAGAAAAAGAGAGCGTTGCGGCGTTCTATGACGGGCAAGACCTCCTTGCGCGCCGAGGACATGTAGCAGCCGACGATGACACTGACCTCATCCTCGACGATCAGTTTCTCTGCCAGACGACCATATTCCGCCGGTATGGAGCCCGGATCATAGCTGACCGGCAAGATCGGCCGGCCCGCCACACCGCCGCGCCTGTTGATCTCATCGATGGCCAGCAATGCGCCGTTCTTCTGCGATTGCTCGATAACCGCCGTGACGCCTGTCTCGGAAAACAGGATACCTAGCTTCCAGGGATCGGAGGCATCGTTTCGATTCATTTCACTCACTTTCAGAACTGCTGGCAGCTGAGATTGCGATTTGTGTGCCTTGATGCTTCACGGTGAAGATTTGCAGGCTATTGGCATGTCGTGGCGCGTTAGGCAATTCAAGAAGATAGCGGGCAAAGGGGACCTCCACGAAGCGCCGCACTGCGCGGCGCAAGGAGCGCGCACCGAATTGCCGGTCAAACCCTTCAGCGGCGACGAAGCTGCGCATCTGGTCGGTGAGTTCCACTTTGCAGCCATGTTTGGCAAGGCGCCGATTCAGCTTTTCGACCTCCAGATCGATCAGCAGGTTCAAATCCTCCCGCTCGATCCAGTTGAACACCTCGACATGGTCGATCCGATTCACGAATTCCGGTGGAAATCGCCCCAGCAGGGCTTTCTTCGCGATGTCATTGACGCGATCCTTGCGCGACTGTCGCCCACCGGGCCGGAAGCGGCGCCATACACTGTTTTCCGCTTCGGCTTCGCGCCGCAATTCTTCCGCGCCCAGATTGGAGGTCATGAAGATGATGCAGTTGCGGAACGAATAGGTGCGCTCACCGGAGGCTGTGGTCAGCAGGCCGTTATCGAAGATATTGAGGAGCGCCAGAACCACTTCGGGGCTGGCCTTTTCCAACTCATCGAAAAGAACGATGCCCGGCATGTCCGACGTGCCCTCGATCTTCTCCTGATCAAGGATCGTGCGTCCTTCCTTGGAACCGACATAGCCTGGCGGCGCGCCGGTGATCGCAGCAGCGTAATGCTCCTGGGAGAGGGTGTTCATATCGACCCGGCAGAGCGCATCGGCGTCGCCATGCATCGCGCGTGCAAGACAGCGCACCAACTCGGTCTTGCCCACGCCGGTCGGGCCCAGAAGCAGGCTGGTGTAGAGCGGCCGGCGCGCATCGGCGATATCGGCGCGCACGATCGACAGCATGTCAAGCACACCCAGAATGGCATCGGGCTGGCCGATGATCTCATGCGCAAGATTCTCGCGAATGACATCGACATCAAACCGGAACCGGCTTGGCAATCCGCGATCCGAGGCAAGATGTGCGCTCGATACATCGTCGCGAGCGAGTGTCTCGGCTTTCAACGCCTCGGCATCGCGACGTTTGCGCGCGGTGTCGTCCATCATGTCGTTGAGGAAGGGCATTTCCGGCTTGTTCCCTTTGCAAATCAAGGCCCGCCATGCCGCTTGCAGTTTCGGCGTCCCGCCGCTGCACATCTTTGGCTTTCCGGGCCAATCGGGGCGACAGGATGCCGCCCCGATCAGTGCTGATACAAGAACCCGTCACGGGCGCGTGGCCTCAGTCTTCCTTTTCCTTTGCCGATGTCGGCAAGCTGCCGACTGGGCACTGGGCGACGCCGACCGTTGAGCGCGTGAAGGATTCGACCTGTTCACGCGCCTTCTGGGCATCATTGACCCATGTGCGGTAGAACTCGAACGGGCAATCCGCCACGCCCTTGTCCCCATCGCCCGAGGCGTGCATCCCCGTATAGCCACGATGCAGCAGCTTGAAGAGATGGTTCTGCGACTGGTCATTGGCACGGGCATCGCGGATTTCCGGGATGGAAAGCTGAGCATACTGAATACCCATTTCCTCGGTGCCACACTCGCCCAGGGTCCGGCCGTCGAAACCGATGATCGAGGAATGACCGAAATAGCTGTAGACCCCGTCATTGCCGGCCGCATTGGCCACTGCGACATAGCAGTTGTTTGCCCAGGCCATGGATTTGGCCATGACGATCTGCTGCTCCTTGGCGGGATACATGTAACCCTGGCAACGCACGATCAGCTCGGCACCCTTCATGGCGCAATCGCGCCAGATCTCCGGATAATTGCCATCATCGCAGATGATGAGGCTGACCTTCAGCCCCTTTGGGCCTTCGGACACATAGGTGGCGCCGCCGGGATACCAGCCTTCGACCGGGCACCACGGGATGACCTTGCGGTATTTCTGCACGATCTCCCCCCTGTTATCCATCAGGATCAACGTGTTGTAGGGATTCTTGCGCGGATGTTCCTCATGCTGCTCGCCTGTCAGCGAGAACACGCCCCAGGTGTTCGCCT
>SLDH01000410.1 GCA_007125415.1 Roseovarius sp. | reverse complement strand
TTCATGGGTGCAGAGCAGGCCGCAAGCCCGAACAAGACCGATATGACCAGCCAAAGCCGCATCATCTATGGTGGCTCCCCTCCCAAGTCTGGCGGCGTGTCTAGCCGAAATGGTCGGGGCGGGTCCAGCGGCCCGATCGCGCAGAGGCCGGTTTCCGCCACATCGCCCGGGCGGAAGGCTTCAGAACTCTTCGACCATGACAACGCCACCCAGCGACTTCAGTGCGCCCTTGATCTGGGGACTGACCGGATAGTCACGCCCGGTGGCGATCTCCACCTCCCCGGGCAAACCGGGATCCATCAGGCAGAAATGCACCGGGCCGCGCCCGCCCCTGGTGACGGTGCGCGCGGCATTGTCGAGCACGCCGGCCACGGTGGCGATGGCCTCCGGCGCATCCACGAAAATCCGCAATCCGACACTACCGGCATCGGCGACCACCTCGTCGATGGGCTGCACGGCCCGGCCCAGCAGCTTGAGCTGGTCGCTTTCCATCGTGGCCTCTGCCGTGATCACCACAGGGCGGCCCGGCTCCAGCGCATCCCTATACTTCTCGAGCGGCTCGGCAAACATCGTCACCTCATAGGCGCCGGTGGTATCGCTCATCTGGACAAAGGCAAAGCGGTTGCCGCGTGCCGATTTGCGCTCCTGTCGGCCCGCCACCACCCCAGCCAGCTTCACGACGGCTGGCGAGCGCGCCGCCTTCTGCGTTACCTCGTCCAGGGTCTGCACCTGCTTGCGCTTCAGCACCGCCTGATAATCATCGAGCGGATGACCGGAGAGATAGAAGCCTACAGCGGCGAATTCTTCCGTCAGCCGCTCGGCGGGCAGCCAGTCTTCCACCGGGCTGAGGTGAGGCTCGGGCAGATCCTCGCCCGCATCCCCGAAGAGCGAGACCTGATTGGAGCTTTTCTGCTCGAAGATCGCGGCGGAGTAGCCCATCAGCGCCTCGACACTGTCATAGACGCGGCGGCGGTTGCGATCCAACGTGTCAAAGGCCCCTGCGCGCGCCAGCATCTCGAGCGGACGTTTGCCGATCCTTTTGAGGTCCACCCGACGGGCGAAATCGTAAAGCGTGGCGAAGGGCTTGTCGCCGCGCCCCTCAGAGATCAGGCGCATCGCCTCCACACCGACATTCTTGAGCGCCCCGAGCGCATAATGCAGCGCGCCGCCGTGCACGACGAAAGTGGGCTCGCTGCGGTTCACGCAAGGCGGCACCCAGGGCAGCGACAAGCCTTTCTTCACTTCCTCGAAATAGACGGCGAGCTTGTCGGTGAGATGAATATCGCAATTCATGACGCCGGCCATGAATTCCACCGGGTGATTGGTCTTGAGCCATGCGGTTTGGTAGCTGACCACCGCATAGGCCGCCGCGTGGCTCTTGTTGAAGCCGTAATTGGCGAACTTGTCGAGCAGGTTCCAAACTTCGAGCGCCTTGGCGTCATCCACGCCATTCTCCTTGGCACCGGCGATGAACTTGGGCCGTTCGGCATCCATCGCCGCCTGGATCTTCTTGCCCATGGCACGGCGCAGCAGATCCGCACCGCCGAGGCTGTAGCCCGCCATCTCCTGAGCGATCTGCATCACCTGTTCCTGATAGACGATGATGCCTTGCGTTTCGTCCAGAATGTGATCGATCGAGGGGTGCAGTGTTTCGCGCTCCGAAAGCCCGTTCTTGACCTCGCAGAATTTCGGGATGTTCTCCATCGGGCCGGGGCGGTAGAGCGCCACCAGCGCGATGATATCCTCGATGCAATCGGGCTTCATGCGCTTGAGCGCATCCATCATGCCCGAACTTTCCACCTGGAACACCGCCACCGTCTGTGCACGGGCATAAAGCGCATAGGTCTTCGCATCATCGAGCGGAATCTGGCCGATATCGTTCTCCGCACCGGGGAAGGGCTCATAGATCGTGCTGCCATCCTGCGCGATATGCAGCGGGCGCCCCTCGGCATGGATCTGCTCTATCGCGTTCTGAATGACCGTGAGCGTCTTCAGGCCGAGAAAATCGAACTTCACCAGCCCCGCCTGTTCCACCCATTTCATGTTGAACTGCGTGGCGGGCATGTCCGAGCGCGGGTCCTTGTAGAGCGGCACGAGATGATCAAGCGGGCGGTCGCCGATCACAACACCGGCGGCATGGGTCGAGGCGTTTCGGAGCAGCCCCTCGACCTGCTGGCCATAGGTCAGCAGCCGATCCACCACCTCGGCGCCTTTCGCCTCCTCTCGCAGGCGTGGCTCATCGGCCAGCGCCTTCTCGATGGAAACGGGTTTGACCCCTTCCGAGGGGATCATCTTGCTCAGCCGGTCCACCTGCCCGTAGGGCATTTGCAGCACCCGGCCCAGATCGCGCACCGCGGCCTTCGAGAGCAGGGCGCCGAAGGTGATGATCTGGCCCACCTTGTCGCGCCCGTATTTGCGCTGCACATAGGCAATCACCTCTTCGCGCCGGTCCATGCAGAAATCGATGTCGAAATCCGGCATGCTGACCCGTTCGGGGTTCAGGAACCGTTCGAACAGCAGGCTGTAGCGCAGCGGATCGAGATCCGTGATCGTGAGCGCATAGGCCACGAGGCTCCCCGCCCCCGAGCCGCGTCCGGGGCCGACGGGAATGTCGCGTTCCTTGGCCCATTTGATGAAATCGGCCACGATCAGGAAATATCCGGGAAAGCCCATGCCTTCGATGATGCCAAGCTCGAATTCCAGCCGGGCTTCATATTCCTGCACACTTGCCGCATGCGGGATCACCGCCAGACGCTCCTGCAACCCCGCCTGGGCCTGACGGCGCAGCTCCTGCACCTCGTCATCGGCAAAGCGCGGCAGGATCGGATCACGCCGGTAGGCCCCGAAGGCACAGCGCCGGGCAATCTCGACCGTGTTCTCAAGCGCCTCGGGCAGATCGGCAAAGAGCGTCACCATCTCCTGCTGGCTCTTGAAGTAATGCTGTGCCGTCAGGCGGCGGCGCGGTGCGGATTGATCCACATAGGCACCCTCGGCCACGCAGATCATGGCGTCATGCGCTTCGTACATCCCGGCGGTCGGGAAATAGGCGTCATTGGTGGCCACGAGCGGAATATCCATCGCATAGGCGATCTCGATGAGGCCCTGTTCGGTCAGGCGCTCGGCCTCGGGTGCCCCGTTCTCGCCCGGGTGGCGCTGCAACTCCATGTAAAGACGGTCACCGAAGGCGGCACTCAGCCGCGCCACAAGCTGCTCGGCTGCCGGGCGCTGTCCGGTTTGCAGCAGTCGCCCCACAGGCCCGTCCGGTCCGCCGGTGAGACAGATCACGCCGTTTGCGTGGCCTTCGAGATCGTCCAATGTCAGATGCGGCACCGCCCCGTCCGTCCGCAGATAGAAGCAGGAATTGAGCTTCATCAGGTTTTCATAGCCCTGCTCATTCTGGGCAAGAAGCACGACAGGCGCAGGGGGTCTCTCCCGCTCGCCGGGTGCCGCTGCAAGATAGGCCAGATCCATCTGGCATCCCATGATGGGCTGGATGCCCGCCTCCTGCGCGGTGACGGAGAATTCCAGAGCGGCAAACATGTTGTTGGTGTCGGTCACGGCAACGGCGGGCATTTTTGCGGCCTCACAGAGCCCCGGCACCTGCTTGAGCCGGACCGCGCCCTCGAGAAGCGAATATTCACTATGGACGCGCAGATGAATGAATCGGGGGTTGGGCATGTCCTCGTCTTACCCCGGCGGTCCTCTTCGGGAAAGCCCGATAAGGCGGGTAGGTTCCGGGAGTGAGGTGGAAGGGGTCCGATCCTCCTCACCGCGGCCCGGGCTGGTCGCCTCGGTGAGACGATGGGACGGGCGTGGCGCGGAACATTTTTCCTGCTCAGGGCGCCTGGAGGCACGAGTGAGGCACTTTTTCAGGAACCATTCAGGAGGGGCTTCATCGGAACAAACCGGTGGCGTTCTTTCCTTCTCATGACGGGGTGGATATGCGATGCTGCCTGCGCCCGCGCCAAAGCGTGTGAATGGGAGAATGCGGATGGCACAGCGCAGCACGCCGCCCGATGGTGCTGCCGTCGAAGTGGCCCCGGCAGGCCGCCTCTGTGCGCCTGCCGCGCTTCGAAATGCTGAGCCGCTGACGGCGCTGCTGGCAGAGCACGCCCCTCCAGAAGGCGAGGCGCTGGAACTGGCCAGCGGCACCGGGCAGCATATCGCGCAGTTCGCCAAGGCCTTCCCCGGGCTCACATGGCAGCCGAGCGAGCTTGACCCCGCGCGCCTTGCAAGCATCGCCGCATGGACAGACGGGATGACGAATATGCGCGCGGCGATCACGCTTGACGCCACGGCCCAAGGCTGGGGCGCGAAGCAGGGCGCGTTCGATCTCATCCTCACCGTGAACCTCTTGCACCTGATCGACGCGCCTGCCGCGCAAACCCTGATCCACGAGGCGGCCCGGGCGCTCAAGCCGCGAGGGCGGCTGATCATCTATGGCCCGTTCCTGCGTGGCGGAAGAACCATCTCCCGCGGCGATGCGCAATTCCATGCCAGCCTGACAGCGGCAGACCCGCGGATCGGTTACAAGGATGATTTCGACGTGGTGGATTGGCTTCATGCCGCGCAGCTGACCCTTCTTGATCTGGTGGAGATGCCCGCCAACAATCTGGCTTTCATAGCGGAACGCGGGTCGTGATCCGCGCCCTGCTGCTGATCATCGCAGCGCTTCTGGCAGGCCTCGACCCGGCGCAGGCCCAGATCAGATTCGGGGATCACGATCCGGTTGACTGGCATGGCAGACCGCCCTGGAATTATCCCGTTCACGGCATCGACGTCTCGCGGTTTCAGGCAGAGATCGACTGGCGGCGCGTGGCCCGGTCCGGCATCTCCTTCGCCTTCATCAAGGCGACCGAAGGCGGTGATCTCAAGGATCCGATGTTTGACCGCAACTGGCAACTGGCAGCGCGTGAAGGGTTGGCGCGGGGCGCCTATCACTTCTATTATTTCTGCACCGCGCCCGAGGTGCAGGCGCGCTGGTTCATGGCCAATGTGCCGCGCCGGGGCAGGGCGCTGCCGCCGGTGCTGGATCTTGAATGGAACCCCTTTTCGCCCACCTGTACCACCCGCCCGCCGGGGCCGGAGGTGCGAAGGCAGGTCATGATTTTCATGGATCTGGTCGAGCGGCATTACGGTCAGCGTCCGATCATCTACACGACACCGGATTTCTACCGTGAGACAGGCATCGGCGCCCTTTCGGAAGAGTTCTGGCTGCGCTCGACCGCACACACGCCGGACCGTGTCTATCCGGGCCAGCCCTGGTCTTTCTGGCAATATACCGGCACAGGCATCGTGCCAGGGGTGCAGGGGGGCGTGGATATCAATGTCTTTGTCGGCTCCGAACGTCAGTGGCGCAGATGGCTTCGGACAAGGATGCGATAGGCGAAGGGAGAATACGGCATGGCAAGGCTGCTCGGGTTCGTCAGAACGTCCCTTTTTCTCGGCTGGCTTTGCGTCATGCTGGCCACCACCACCCTCGCGGCGGGTATCTGGGCGGTTCAGATGGCCACGACTGTCGCCACCATGAGCGCACAGGCGGCGGCTGCCGCCCTGGCCCATCGGCAGCAACTGGCGCGCGCCGTCGCCCGGGCCAAGGCCAAGGCGCGGCTGCAACGCCTGATTGTCGCCGTGCCCGTCATCGGGGCAGGGGCGATCGTGTATTTCGAAGAGCGCGACTATCGTGACTGGCTGGAGGAAAACCCCGAGGGCACACGCCAGCAATATCTGTGCGAGATGTCGGCTCTGACCGCCGAGGTGATCGACGAGGTGCTACAAGACCTGCCCGAGCTTTTGCGGCCTGCACCCGAGATACTGACGGCCAGCGTTCCGGATTGCGACTGAACAGGGGATCAGGGCTGTCGCGCCAGCCAGGCCCGCGCCAGCTTCGCCGTGCAGTCGGCGAAATGCGGGGCCAGCGCCTGCGGCTCGGTGGCGTCCATATGGCTGCCGATCCACGCCAGAAGGGCCATCCGGCGCAGCATGACCATCGTGTCGATCTCCGCCTCGTCGCGCGCGTTCAGCGGGCGTACGCTGCGATAGCCGCGCAACCAGGCGGATTTGAGCGCCGGAATGCGCGGATCATCCTCCATGAAGCTGATCGCGGCGGCGAAATCATAGATCAGCCAGCCCATCCCGCAATCGTCGAAATCGATCAGCCGGGTGCCTTCAGGGCCTATCAGAAGGTTGGCCAGCCGCATATCCGCATGAATGAGGGTGAAGCGCTCCGGCGCCTTGCCATAAGCGTCCAGCCGCGCGCGCACCCTGCGCTCGGCCTGCTCCAGAAGCGGGCGCAACGCGGCGCTTACCCCGGGGGCATCCCGCCAGTCGCCCCATGGGGCCGCTGGGCCGAAAACCGCTTGCGCATCCCAGGTGAGCCGCGTGAATCCTTCGGGCCGCCGCCAGCCAAGCGCATGGGCATGACAGCGCGCGGCGATGCTGCCCAGTTCCTCGAACCCTCGGGTCAGATCGCCCCGCTCGTCCGGGGCATTACCTTCGATGAAATCAAAGAGCACCATGAAGCGCGTCGTGCCGGGATGAGGTGTTTTCTGGATCAAGGCGCCGTCACGGCCTGCAATGGCGCGCGGCACCGCGATCACCCCGTCGCGCTCGAGTGCCGTCATCCAGGCGAGTTCGCTCGCAATGGCCTCTCGCGAATGATAGCCTGCCCGGTGCAGGCGCAGCACGGCGCGAAAGCCGCAAGGAGCCTCGACAAGATAGGTCCGGTTCTCGGCCAGGTTGATAAGCCGCGCCTGCGCGCCGGGGGGCAGATCCCACAGGTGCAGCATATCATCGGCCAGCGTGCCCTCAGAGCCCGAGGGTGCTTCGGCCCGCGCCCGGCGCTGCCCCCGTGCCATCGCTAACCCCGGCGGCGGCGGCGTCCACTGCCGTCTTCAGCCTGACCCTTGGTGTTGAAGCTGACCTGCGGCAAATCCACCACGCTGGCAAGTTCGGGAAACGGATCGGTCTTGTGCGGGATCGCGTTGGCGGCGACGAAATGCTCCTGAAATTTCGGCTCGATCGCTGTTTCTACCTTGGTGATCTGGCGCACGACCTTCTCGATCTCCGCGCGCGCGCTCACATTGCACAAGGCGATGCGCGCGCCCGTGCCCGCCGCATTGCCCGCGCTCGTCACCTTGTCCAGCGGCACATCGGGAATCATGCCCAGCACCATGGCGTGTTTGGGGCTGATATGGGCCCCAAAGGCCCCGGCCAGCACCACCCGGTCCACCCGGTCCACCCCGCGTTCGTCCATCAAGAGGCGCGCCCCCGCATAGAGCGCGGATTTCGCGAGCTGGATCGCGCGGATATCGCCCTGGGTGACGGTGATGCGCGGCCCGCCCTCGGCGGTGGCATCATGGATGAGATAGGCATGGGTGCGCCCCTCGGCCACGCAGCGCGGCGTGCCGGTCTGGTTGGCCGAGCCGATGAGGCCACTTTCGTCCATGAGCCCGGCCATGCGCATCTCCGCCACCGCCTCGATGATGCCCGAGCCGCAGATCCCGGTGATGCCAGTGCCCATAGTCTCTTCCCGGAACCCCTCCTCATCCGACCATTTCTCGCAGCCGATCACGCGAAAACGCGGCTCTTTCGTCACCGGGTCGATGCGAATGGCCTCGATCGCGCCGGGGGCCGCGCGCTGCCCCGAACTGATCTGCGCCCCCTCAAAGGCCGGGCCGGTTGGCGAGGAACAGGCCAGCACACGCGAGCGGTCGCCGAGCAGGATCTCCGCATTCGTGCCCACATCGACGATAAGCGCCAGATCCTCCGATTTCCCCGGCTCCTCGCTCAGTGCCACCGCCGCGGCATCCGCGCCCACATGCCCGGCGATGCAGGGCAGAATGAAGACCCGCGCGCGCGGGTTGATCGCATCGAGCGCCAGTTCCTTGGCATCCAGCGACAGGCTCTCCGATGTGGCCAGCGCGAAGGGTGCCTGCCCCAGTTCCACCGGGTCGATACCCAGCAGCAGATGGTGCATCACCGGGTTGCACACGAATACCGTCTCGACGATCAGATGCGGATCGATCCCCGCCTCGACGGCGATCTCGCTTGCCAGCAGATTGATCGCCTCGCGTACCGCAGCGGTCATTTCGCGGTCGCCGCCGGGATTCATCATCGCATAGCTCACGCGGCTCATCAGATCCTCACCAAAGCGGATCTGCGGGTTCATGATGCCCGAGCTTGCCTTCACCTCGCCGGTCACCAGATCGGTGAGATGCGCCGCGACGGTGGTCGAGCCGAGATCGATCGCAAGACCGTAGAGCCCCCCCTCATGCAGCCCCGGCCAGATCTCCAGCACCCGGGCCACATCATCGCGGTGCCCTTTGTTGAGCGCCACGGTGACCTGGAACTTGCCCTTGCGCAGCACCGGCTGCAGCTTCGCCATCAGGCTCAGGTCGGCGCGGATGGCCGGGATGTCCCATTCGGTCTGCAATGCGCGCGCCAGCCGCTCGAAATCGCCCGTGGGCTCATGCATGTCCGGCTCATCGACCTCCACGAAACAGAGCCGTGTCGCCGGGTCCATCTCGATCACCCGCGCGCTCGCGGCCTTGCGCACCACCTGCTTGTGCACCTGGCTCTCGGCCGGCACATCGATCACCACATCGCCCCTGATCTGTGCCTGACAGCCAAGGCGCCGCCCGGATTTCAGCCCGCGCTTCTGGTCATACCGCTCTTCGACCGCGTTCCATGCGCTGAGCGCCCCTTCCTCGACGACGACTCCATGCTTGGCGAATTCACCATGGCCCGGTGTGATCTGGCATTTCGAGCAGATGCCCCGCCCACCGCATACCGAATCAAGATCGACGCCAAGCTGTCGCGCGGCGGTCAGAACGGGCGTACCCACGGGGAAATGTCCGCGCTTGCCGGACGGAGTGAAAACGACGAGTGGGTCTGTGGGCTGCATGAGCGGGGGTCCAGGGTTGAGAAGTCGTATCGTCGATATAGGTGCCGCCCGCGCCCGCCGACAGCCTGCAACCGTCAGAATATGACCCCATAGCGGCAGAGCCTCAACCGAAAGCACCCCTTCATTTTGCCAAAAATACTCACGACGCAACAGAACAACATCAAGCGGGCCGCCTGATCATGGGCGGCCCGCTCAGGCGTTTGCCGGTTAGTCAGCCGGAGGGTTTGCCGGTGCAATGCCCGACATCAGCCTGCGATAAGGCCCATCTGTTCGAGCTTCAGGATCACCTGATGGGCGCAGTTGTCTACATCCGTGCCTTCGGTCTCGACCCGCAATTCCGGGTTTTCCGGCACGTCATAGGGGTCGGAAATACCGGTGAATTCCTTGATCTTGCCTTCACGTGCCAGTTTGTAGAGGCCCTTGCGGTCCCGGCGCTCGCATTCCTCGATCGAGGTGGCCACATGCACCTCGATGAACGATCCGAAGGCCTCGATTTCCTCGCGGACCGCGCGGCGGGTCTTGGCATAGGGGGCGATGGGCGCGCAAATGGCGATCCCGCCATTTTTGGTGATCTCTGAGGCGACATAGCCGATGCGGCGGATGTTGAGGTCCCGATGCTCCTTCGAAAATCCCAGCTCCGAGCTGAGATTCTTGCGCACGATATCCCCATCGAGCAGCGTCACCGGACGGCCCCCCATCTCCATCAGCTTGACCATGAGCGCATTGGCGATGGTCGATTTGCCCGAGCCGGAAAAGCCGGTGAAGAACACGGTAAAGCCCTGTTGGCTGCGCGGCGGCTTTGTGCGGCGCAACTCTTCGACCACCTCGGGAAAGCTGAACCAATCGGGTATCTCCAGCCCTTCCTGGAGGCGGCGACGCAGTTCGGTGCCGGAAATGTTCAGAATGGTCACGTTATCCTTGTCGGCAATCTCGTCCATCGCCTCGTATTGCGCGCGCTCCTGCACATAGACCATATGCTTGAAGTCCACCATTTCGCAGCCGATTTCCGGCTGGTACTCGCGATAAAGATCCTGCGCATCATAGGGGCCATAGAAATCCTCGCCCGCGGAGTTCTTTCCCGGCCCGGCGTGATCGCGCCCGACGATGAAATGAGTGCAGCCGTGATTGGCACGGATCAGACCATGCCATACCGCCTCGCGCGGGCCGGCCATGCGCATGGCAAGGTTCAGAAGGCTCATCGTGGTGGTGGAGCCGGGATATTTGTCCAGCACCGCCTCGTAACAGCGTACGCGCGTGAAATGATCCACATCGCCGGGTTTCGTCATGCCCACGACAGGGTGAATGAGCAGGTTCGCCTCGGCCTCGCGGGCGGCGCGAAAGGTCAGTTCCTGATGCGCACGGTGCAGCGGGTTGCGGGTCTGGAAGGCCACAACCTTGCGCCAGCCGAGCTTGCGAAAATAGGCCCGCAATTCATTGGGCGTGTCGCGGCGGCCGCGGAAATCGTAATGCACGGGCTGCTGGATACCGGTCACAGGGCCGCCCAGATAGACCGTGCCGGCAGTGTTGTGCAGGTAGTTCACCGCCGGATGCGCGTCATCATCGGCACCGAATACCTTTTCGGCCTCGCGCGTCTTTTCCGGTGTCCAGCGGTCGGTCACGGTCATCGTGGCCAGAATCACCCCCTCCTGATCTCGCAGCGCGATATCCTGGCCCAGTTCCAGCCCGTCGGCGAAGGCCTCTGATACGTCCAGCGTGATCGGCATCGGCCAGAGCGTGCCATTGGCAAGGCGCATGTTCTCGACGACGCCATTGTAGTCTTCTTCGCTCATGAAGCCCTTGAGCGGGTTGAAGCCGCCATTCATCAAAAGCTCGAGGTCACAGATCTGGCGCGGTGTCAGATCATGGCTGGTCAGCTGTGCTGCCTCACCCTTCAGCTTCTGTGCGCTGTCATAGGAAACGAAGAGCTCCGGGATCGGAGAAAGGTTGTTCTGCATGAGTTTGGTCCTGTGTTTCAAAGGGTCGAAGCCGCTGACCGTTCCGGTCAATTCGGCATGAAGCGCGTCATATTCGGCGAATTTGCGGGCCAGAAACTGATCCGTGAGGCGCCGTTTCTCAGCCGCTCCGCGGCTCGTGAGCGCATAGGCATAGCGTTGCCGCCTGTCCGGTCCGGTCCGCGCATCCACGCGCACCAGACCTGCATCGGCTGCACCGCGCAACATTACATTGAGCCGGCCCAGTGACATGCCCAGCGCGCGGGCGGTTTCACGCTGAGATGCGTTCTGCACCAGATCAAGCTGGCGCAGAAGGCGGAAGAGGTCATCTTCCTCCATGTCTGTGGGCGTTATCCGTGCAAGGGTCATCAGCGGGGACTCAAGGTGCGTTCACGCGTGAACGAATGTCAGATCCCGATGTGAAACGAAAGCCCGGCTCGAGCAGCTTGGCGGAATGTTGCCACCGCGCCACAACACCCGGTGCGGCAAGGCCGGGCCGGGATGGGCTTTACGCTGAGAAGCAGCAACCCGATGAAGAGCGAGATGCCGTCACGGTGAACGGTTTTGCGTCATGGTGCAGGTTTTTTCATCCGCCCCCTTGCACCTTCCTCTGTGCTGGGGTAGCGAGACGGCTCATATCGCGGGGTGGAGCAGCCCGGTAGCTCGTCAGGCTCATAACCTGAAGGTCGTAGGTTCAAATCCTACCCCCGCAACCAAATCTAACAAACATATCAAACGCTTG
>SLDH01000157.1 GCA_007125415.1 Roseovarius sp. | reverse complement strand
CGGTGCCCGGCGAGGGCCCGCTCGATGCGGCGGTGATGATCGTGGGCGAGCAGCCGGGCGACCGGGAAGACCTGGAAGGGCGCCCGCTCATCGGCCCGGCGGGGCAGGTCTTCGATGAGCTGGCGCAGGCAGCAGGGCTTGAGCGGTCACGCGCCTATGTCACCAACGCGGTGAAGCATTTCAAGTTCCGTCCCAGGGGCCGTCGGCGCATCCATCAGAGCCCGGCCAAAGGCGAGGTGCAGCATTGCCGCTGGTGGCTCGATCTGGAGCGTGAGCGCGTGCGCCCTGCGCTGATCGTGGCGATGGGGGCCACCGCTGCATTCGCGCTGACGGGCGACGATGCGCCCTTGGGCCCGCGCCGGGGAGGGATCGAACAGGCCGGGGATGGCACGCCCGTGCTTGTCACCTGGCATCCGAGCTATCTGCTGCGCTTCGACGGTGCCGCGCAGAACAAGGCAAGAGCCGAGTTCACCGCCGATCTGGCGCGCGCGGCGCAGCAAATGCAGAACGCAGCCTGACAGAGCGCACGGGCAGGGCTCAGGGCATCAGGATATCCTGCCGGGTGTAGGTGGCACTGGTCGTGGTCAGATCGTCATAGAGCAGTTCGACCTCGATCTGCTCGATCTCGCCCGCGCCGAACATCCTGAAGGGCAAGCCATCGCTTTCGAGAATGGCGTTGGGCGCGTTCGTCTCCTCATGGCAGGGTGGGAGCGGCCAAACTTCCATGGCAGCACCATTCACGGAAACCTTCATCTGCAGGAGCCCGCATCGCCACGACCAGATCTGGGTGACATAAAGAAAGTCGTTGCCCGGCTGCGCACTCAGCGCCAGCCAGTTGGGCCGGGTCATCTCCATGATCGGCTTGATTTCCGTCGCGGTGGTGAATTTGCCCGTCGGCACTTGCGGTTTGGCGGTGAACCCCGAAGGCAGGCTTGCTTCGGCCGGGTTGTCCACGGTGGCGCCACTGCCCATGCTGCCGCCACTGCCCATCGTGACCGCCATGATGATCAGGATCCAATCGAGCATCTGAAAAACTCCTTACGGCAATTTCTTCAATCTGCCACTTCTTTAACACGGTGCGGGCTTCTATACTGGGCCGAAACGACAGGGCGGATCGGGGCAACTATGGCGGGGACGGTTGAGAAAATCCAACCTTTCAACATCCTGATCATCGGACAGGGCGGGCGTTTGCAATATGAGGCGGTGCTCTTTGCCGCCAGCCTGCGGGCCATGAGCCCAAACTTCAAGGGCCGGCTCGTCGTGGCCGAGCCGCAGCCCGGCCCGCTCTGGCGCAGCGATCCGCGCATCCGCGGCGAGGAGACGCGTGCGGCGCTCGACCGGCTGGGAGCGGAGGTTATCCCCTTCGAGAGCCGGCATTTCGGGCAGGATTACCCCTATGGCAACAAGATCGAGGCGCTGATGGCCTTGCCCGAGGGCGAACCATTCGTGTTTTTCGATACCGATACGCTGATCACGGGGGATCTGACATCGGTGCCCTTCGATTTCACCCGCCCCACCGCGTCGCTGAGGCGCGAGGGGACGTGGCCACAGGTGGAGCTTTACGGCCCCGGCTATACGCAGATCTGGAAGTCGCTCTATGACCGTTTCGGGCTCGATTTCGACAGTTCGCTCGACCTTGCCCAGCCCGACGAGTTCTGGCAGCGCTATCTCTACTTCAATGCGGGTTTCTTCTTCTACACCTGCCCGCATCTGTTCGGGCAGCGCTTTCTGGACACTGCGCTGGCGATCCGCGATGACCCGCCGCCCGAATTGATGCTGCAATCGCTCGATCCCTGGCTCGATCAGGTGGCGCTGCCGCTCGTGATCCACGCCTTGGGCGGCGGGCGCGACAGCCTGCCGCCGGGGCTGCTCGATGGTGAGATCACCTGCCATTACCGGGTGCTTGCGCTGCTCTATGCGCGCGAGAGCGATCATGTGGTGGAGGTGCTGACCAAGGTCACCGCGCCCAACTGGATCAAGCGCGTGCTGAAGAGCTATGAGCCGATGAAGTTCATGATCTATCACGGGCGCGGCGAAAAGGTGCGCGCCATGTTCGACCGTGACGACCTGCCACGCAAGGAACAGGCCATCCGCAACCAGATCAAGCGCGAAGGGTTCTGGCTGCGCTAACAGGCTGCTGAGAAAGTGAACAGAGGCTGCAAACGCGAGGAGAACTTTTCTTGCCACTCTGCTTCGACGGCAAGAAGAGGGTGGCGCTCGACCCTGGGTGGGCGCCTTGGTACGCTGGTGCGATGGTGCTTTATGCCAGCCAAGACCCTCCGACCGTTATGCTTTTTGCAGCGCTGCAATGCGGCCTCCCGGGGGGAGCGTCGGGCGCCGCCCGGGCTGGTCGTCCGGGCGAGAGGGTGGAGTCGGCGTGGCGCGGAACAGATTTCCGGCTCAAAGCGCTTGGAGGGGGAGAGTCGGGCACCTTCTCAGCAACCCGTTAAAGCACGGAACGACGTTGCCCTGTGCCAACGCGGGGGAGAACGGTTTACCGCCGAAGCGGGATTCTGACGGACAGCGTCCCGCCCGTGTGATCCGGCGTTGTGGCATCCGTGGCGATGGCCTAAACCATGCGCAGTTTTGATCCCAAGGGAGGATGACCCATGGCTTACGGCTTCGACACTTTGCAGGTTCACGCCGGCGCGCGCCCCGACCCGGCGACAGGCGCCCGGCAGGTGCCGATCTATCAGACCACCGCCTATGTTTTCCGCGATGCGGAACATGCCGCCGCGCTCTTCAACCTTCAGGAGGTGGGCTATATCTATTCGCGCCTCACCAACCCGACCGTCGCGGCGTTGCAGGAACGCATGGCGACGCTGGAGGGTGGCGCGGGCGCGGTCTGCTGCTCGTCGGGCCATGCCGCACAGATCATGGCACTCTTTCCGCTGATGGGGCCGGGCTGCAATGTGGTGGTGTCCAACCGGCTCTATGGCGGCTCCATCACGCAGTTCAGCCAGACGATCAAGCGCTTCGGCTGGTCCGCGAAATTCGTCGATATCGACGATCTCGAGGCGGTCGCCGCCGCAATAGATGACGATACCCGCGCCGTCTTCTGCGAATCGATTGCCAATCCGGGCGGGCATGTGGCCGATCTGCGCGCGGTGGCCGATGTGGCCGATGCGGCCGGCCTGCCGCTCATCGTGGATAACACCACCGCCACTCCCTATCTGTGCCGCCCCATCGAGCATGGCGCGACACTGGTTGTGCATTCCATGACCAAATATCTCACCGGCAACGGCACCGTCACCGGCGGCGTGGTTGTCGATAGCGGCAATTTCAACTGGTCGGCCTCCGACAAGTTCCCCTCGCTCAGCGAACCGGAGCCTGCCTATCACGGGCTGAAATTTCACGAGACCTTCGGGCCGCTCGCGTTCACCTTCCATGGCATCGCCGTGGGGCTGCGCGACCTTGGCATGACCCTCAACCCGCAGGCCGCGCATTACACGCTTCTGGGCATCGAGACGCTGTCGTTGCGGATGCAACGCACCGTGGAAAACGCGCAGGCCGTGGCCGAATGGCTGGAAAAGGATGACCGGATCGAGGCCGTCACCTATGCGGGGCTGGCCTCGTCGCCCTATCATGACCGGGTGGCAAAATATTGTCCCAAGGGCGCGAGCGGGCTTTTCACGGCGACGCTGAAATCGGGCTATGACGGCTGCGTCAAGCTGGTCGATAGCCTTGAGCTCTTCAGCCACGTGGCCAATCTGGGCGATACGCGCTCGCTCATCATCCATTCGGCCTCCACCACGCACCGCCAACTCACGCCCGAGCAGCAGAAGGCCGCGGGCGCAAGCCCCAATGTGGTGCGCCTTTCCATCGGCATCGAGACGGTGGATGACATCATCGCAGATCTCGATCAGGCGCTGGCCAGGGCCAGCAGCTGATCTGCCCCTCCAACACGCCCCGCCCGGACCGGAGCCAACCGGCACGGGTGGGGTTTTGCTTTAACTCGGCAGGTTCCTGCTCTAAAATCGTGACCAGATCAAAGGGGGTGCCGCCGTGTGATCTGGCGATGATAGAGCAGTATCGATGAAACCGAGTTTCGCCCTGACATTGTCCGTTGACGGAATAGGCCTGCTGCACCGATCGTCGGCGGGCTGGGCTCTTGTGGGCGAGGTGCCGCTTGATACGGCAGACCTTGCCGACGCGCTGCGGGGACTGCGTGAAAAGGCGCTCGTGCTGGAGCCGGAAGGGATGAGCACGAAGCTTGTCTTGCCGAACGAACAGCTCAGGTATCTCACCATTGACGCCAGTGACGACCCCGGCGATGCAGCGCGCGGAGCGCTTGACGGAGCGACGCCCTATGCAGTGGATGATCTGGCCTTTGACTGGGTTGCCCATGAGGACCGGATCGAGGTGGCCGCCGTCGCAGTGGAAACGCTGGCCGAGGCGGAAGCGTTCGCACAGGAGCATGGCTTCAACCCGATCAGCTTCGTAGGCCGGCCTCTTGATGGTCAATTTGCGGGCGAGCCGTTTTTCGGCATCACCGAGGTCGCCCTTGCAAAGGGTATCTCGAAGGACGGGATCATCCGTGATCAGTCGCCCGTGGAGGTGAGCAAAGCGGCAATACCCCCTGCCCCCGACCTCGCACCCGAGCCCGCCGAGCCGCCGGCAGGCCCGGCACCGGATGAAGAAGCGCAGACTGACACCGCCACGCCCGACACAGCAGAGGCAGAGACGGCAACCCCGGTTGCGGCCTTCTCCAGCATCCGCGCGTCACGCGGCACCGCGCAGGACCGCGCCGCTGCCCCTCTGGATGGCGTCAGCCGCGAGGGCGATGCGCCCCGCGTGACCCTGAGGCCGGTCGAAGAGGAAAGCCTTGATGATTCGGCTCCACCGCGCGTCACCGGCATTTCGGCCTCCGCTTTGCCCCAGGAAGATGTCAGCCCGCCCGTGGGGGCGGCGACATCGATCCCCCCGGCCCCGAAGGATGGCTTGACGCCGGCCGAGAAACTACCGGAAGCCGATTTCACCGAAGATTTCGCGGCCTCGGCAAACGAGCCTTCATTCGAAGCGGAGGCATCCGGCACGTCCTTCTTCTCGCGCCGCTCGCGCGGAGCGCCTGCAACGGCGGGCGCGCCCGCCGCTGCGCTGGACGAGCCGCAGGACGAGCGCGCACGCATGACCGTTTTCGGGGCGCGCGAAAAGGCAGGGGTGGGCGGCAAGCCGCGCTTTCTGGGCCTGATCCTGTCGGCCATTCTGCTCTTGTTTCTGATCGGAGTCGCTGCCTGGGCCTCGATCTTTCTCGATGACGGGCTGACACGGTTTTTTCGCGATGATCGGGAACCGGCGGTGGCAATCCTGCCCGACCCTGCACCGGAACCCGCAACCGAAGCCGCAACGGAGGCCGCGCCGGTTGAACAGGTCTCTTTGCAGCCTGATCAGCCACCACGGTCCGTGCGTGACGATCCGGCAACAGAAATCCTCGGCCGGGTCACCCCGGAAGACCTCTCTCCCGACGCGGCAATGGCACGCTACGCCGCTACCGGCATCTGGCAACTGGCCCCGCAGCCCCCGGCCGAGGCCGCCGCGAGGGAGTTCGAGGATTTCCACCAGACCACACTTGATCCGGAACCCGATTTCGGCGACGCAGTCGCCTTGCCGACGGTGCCGACATCACTTGTCGACAGCGCGATGCGCGCGCCACCCCCTCCCCCCGCCGCAGATGCCCGTTTCATCCTTGACGACCAGGGATTGGTCCTGGCCTCGCCGGAAGGCGCGCTGACACCCGAGGGTGTGCGTGTCTTTGCCGGGTTGCCGGAGGTGAGCTTGCCTGACGCCCTGCAACAGCGGCCGGAACCGCGCATTGACGAGCCGGAAGAAATCTCGCCGGAAGCCAGAGCGCAGCTTGCCCTCTTGCGTCCGAATGCGCGCCCCGAGGATGTGGAGGAGCAGATCGAGCGTAGTGGCCTGAGCGGGCGCACACGCTCCGAACTGGCCGGGCTACGCCCCGAAGCGCGTCCGCAAAGCGCGCAGGAAGCCGCGGCTGACGCCGCAGCGCAGGTCGATCCAGCCAGTTTGGAAGCAGCTGTGGAACAGGCCGTAGCGCAGCCTGACCCTGTCGCGGGTGCGACTTCGCAGGCGGTGCGCACATCTCTCAAGCCCAATACACGTCCGAGTAACTTTGCAGCAATCGTCCAACGCGCAGAAGAAAGGGCACAGGCGCAGACACAGGCTCAAGCGCAAACAGCGCAGGTTGCAACCACCCAGAGGGTTGCGCCGAACATTCCCAGCTCCGCCAGTGTCGCCCGGGCCGCCACGGAAACGAACGCCATGCAATTTCAGCGGGTGAACCTGATCGGGGTCTATGGCACTCAGAGCAACCGGCGCGCGCTGGTGCGCACGTCCAACGGGCGCTATCACAAGGTCAAGGTCGGCGACCGGCTGGACGGCGGCCGCGTCAACGCCATCGGCGATGGCGAATTGAGCTATCAGAAAGGCGGACGCAACATCATCCTGCAAATGCCCAGCGGCTGAGCGGAGCCGCGCCAAGTTGTGGGACGCATGAGGAAACTTGCTCCAACAGCCGAATACCGCCTGGAGTGCTGGAAATAACTGAAATACAAGTTAAAGGTGTGGTTCACCATGGAATTGTGCGAAGCTTGCCCTATTGTGGCCAGAATTGGCCGCCTTAACTGATTGGCAAGAGTTTTCGGGGAAAGTTAGGCGCATGGCACCTGTAGCAATGATACTCGGCGGCATCAGCGGGACAATCTCGGCCCTTTTCGGATGGATTGTCTTCGGCCTCAGTTTCTGGAATGCGGTACAGGTCTATTTCGGAGTCGCGCTGGTCGTGGCCCTTGTGTTGATCGTCATGGCGATGCTGCGCAAGGAGCCCTCCGCACGCGGGCAGGCAGGCGCTGGCGGAGAGCTTGCAAAACCGGCAGATTTGCAGCGCGCCTGAACGCAACGCCTCCGCGCAGCCAAGTAACACCAACTCAATTTTTTGCTATAAGCGGGTGGCGGGCTTTGATTCTCGCCCCGCCAAGCATCTAATTGGAGTTGACTGAAGTTTGGAGTCGAAGTCATGATCAGACGCAGAACATTCGTTACCGCAGGTCTCGCAGCGGCCATGCTGCCTGCCACAGCCTCGGCTTTCGAACTGGCGCCGCGTTTTGCACCGCAGGACGTGCAGTTCTCACCCCAATATGCTCCCGGTCAGTTACTGGTGCTCCCCCGCGCGCATTTCCTCTATTTCGTGACCGAGCCGGGTGTCGCGAGGCGTTACGGGGTGGGCGTTGGCAGGGCCGGGCTGGAATTCACCGGCACCGCCAATATCGGTGCCAAGAAAAAATGGCCGACTTGGCGCCCCACGGACGGCATGATCGAGCGGGAGCCGCACAAATATACCGAGTTCATCGACAATGATTACGTCCAGCCCGGCGGACCGCGCAATCCGTTGGGGTCACGCGCGCTCTATCTGTTCCAGAACGGGCGGGACACGTTTTTCCGCATCCATGGCACGACCGAGCCCCATACGATCGGCCGTTCGGTGTCCAACGGGTGCATCCGGATGATCAATGCGCATGTTGAAGATCTCTATGAGCGTGTGCCCGTCGGGGCGGTTGTCACGGTTCTGTGAGCATCGCCTTGTCGCATCCCTATTGGGCGAACCCGTCGGAAACCTGCGGCAGATCAAGCCCAGCACGATAGTGATACTTGAAATGCGCCGCCGCCAATGGCATCCTGGGTGCGCGACGTTACCACTATCGACTACCTGCTACCTTCACGGCACAGTCACTCGATCTTGCACTGACTGCGCCAGGCTGCCGCACGCTGCGGGCAGCGACCAACGAAGGAGAAACAGGATGGCCAATGGCACCGTCAAATGGTTCAATACAACAAAGGGTTACGGGTTCATCGCGCCCGACGGGGGCGGCAAGGATGTGTTCGTTCACATTTCCGCCGTTGAACGCTCGGGTCTGACCGGCCTTGCCGACAACCAGAAAGTCACGTTCGACGTGGAAGCAGGCCGGGATGGCCGCGAATCTGCAGTGAACCTGGCGCTGGCCTGAAGGCGAGCGACCGGTCTCTCGTCGAGACAGAAACCTGCAATGGAGGCCCCGGCATCGTCCGGGGCTTTCAGTTTTCAGGCTGCGGCAAACGCTCGATCAGGGCCAGAACGGACAGACCCAGATCATCGACGATTTTCGACACCCCTTCGGCATTGGGGTGTATCCCGTCGGGCTGAAAGAACTCCCGCAGCGCGTCGGGCGTGCCCTCGCCAAGCCCGGCAAAGATATCCGCATGGAGCAAGACGCCGTGTGCCTCTGCCAGTTCGGGATACATCGCATTGAAATCACGCGTGAAATCCGGGCCATAATTCGCCGGCGCGCGGATGCCTACCAAAAGCACCTCGACCCCGGCTGCCTCAGCAGCTTCAAGAATGCGCGCCAAATTGGTGCGACTCACCGCCGGATCAACCCCGCGCAGCAGGTCATTGCCGCCCAGCGCGACGATGAGCCCGTCCACATCCTCGGCGAGTGTCCAGTCGATGCGCGCAGCCCCCCCCGCCGTGGTGTCGCCCGACACGCCTGCGTTGACCAGCGTGACCTGCGCGCCCTTCTCCTCCAGCCAGCGCCGCAACTGCGGCACAAGCCCGTCACGCTCCACAAGCCCGTAACCCTGGGTCAGGCTGTCGCCAAAGGCCACGATCGTCACCGGCTCCGCCCGCAACGGCGCGGCCAGCAGCAGAAACAGCGCAACGAGCGCCTTGCCCATCTGGCGGCTCACCCCATATGTTCCGAAGGCTTGAAAAAACCGGCTCTTTTCCATGACAACACCCCTTCTCTCCCTCAAAGATGCCACGTTGCGCCTGAAAGGCAATGCGGGCGAGATCACGATCCTGCAGGGGGTTACGCTCGAGGTGCGCAAAGGCGAGACATTGGGGCTGATCGGGCCCTCGGGCTCGGGCAAATCCTCGCTGCTGATGCTCATGGGCGGGTTGGAGCGCGCCACCGGCGGCTCGGTCATGGCGCTGGGCCATGATCTGACGGAGATGAGCGAGGATGCGCTGGCGCGCCTGCGGCGTGATCACATGGGGGTGGTGTTCCAGTCCTTTCATCTCATCCCCACGATGACCGCGTTCGAGAATGTGGCCACCCCGCTGGAGCTTGCGGGCGCGCCGGATGCTTACGAGCGCGCGGCGCAAGAGCTTGAAGTGGTGGGGCTGAGCGGTCGGGCCGAGCATTACCCCTCGCAGCTTTCGGGCGGCGAGCAGCAGCGCGTGGCGCTGGCCCGTGCCGCCGCCCCGCGCCCCGATCTGGTGCTCGCCGATGAGCCCACGGGCAATCTCGACACCACCAATGGCAAGGCCATCGTGGACATGCTCTTTGACTTGCGCAGTCGTCACGGGTCCACGCTGGTGCTGGTGACCCATGATCCTGCTCTGGCGGCGCGCTGTGACCGGGTGATCGGCCTGCGTGACGGGCGCATTGATGAAAGCATCGCCGCATGAGCCTTGCCCTGTCTGCCCGGCTGGCACGGCGGGAGTTGCGCGGGGGGCTGCGCGGCTTTCGCATCTTTCTCGGCTGCGTCATCCTCGGCGTGGCGGCCATCGTCGCCGTCGGCACGGTGCGCGAGAGCATTCAGGCGGGGCTTGCACGCGATGGCGCGATCCTGCTGGGGGGTGACGCGGCGCTGGAGCTGACCTATCGCTTCGCCACCGACGACGAGCGCGCCTGGATGGAGGGGGTGGCCGAGGCGGTATCGGAGATCGCCGATTTCCGCTCGCTCGCCGTGGTGGACGAGAACCGCATGCTCACACAGGTGAAGGCCGTGGATGACGCCTATCCGCTGAGGGGCGCGGTAACGCTCGATCCGCCCATGCCGCTCAGCGCCGCACTGGAGACGCGCGATCTGCCGGGCGCGGTCATGGACCCGGTGCTGAGCGCACAATTGGATATCGAACCGGGGGACACATTCAAGCTGGGCACACAGACGTTCGAACTGCGCGCGGCGCTCATTGATGAACCCGATGTCGCCGCCGCGGGCTTCGGCCTTGGCCCGCGCAGCATCGTGCGCCGCGCCGCGCTGGCCGAGTCGGGCCTGCTGGAGGCGGGCACGCTTTTCTCGACGCAATACCGCCTCGCCCTGCCAGCGGGCAGCGATCTCGACGCGCTGCAGGCCGAGGCGCGGCAGCGCTTTGCCGGCAGCGGCATTTCATGGCAGGACGCACGGAACGGCGCACCGGCGGTAGCGCAATTCGTCGATCGGCTGGGCGCGTTCCTGATCCTCGTGGGACTGTCGGGGCTTGCCGTGGGCGGCGTGGGTATCTCGGCGGCGCTGCGCGCCTATCTGGCCACCAAGACGCGCACCATCGCCACGCTCCGCACCCTCGGGGCAAACCGGCGGGTGATCTTTCAGACCTATTTCATGCAGGTGGGGGTGCTGGCGCTCCTGGGCATGGCGCTCGGCATCCTACTGGGCGTGGGGCTGCCGGTGGCGCTCGCGCCGCTGATCGAGGCGCGCCTGCCGGTGCCGGCGGTGTTCGGGGCCTATCCCGCGCCGATTCTGGAGGCGCTGGTCTACAGCAGCCTTGCGGTGCTGATCTTCACGCTCTGGCCGCTGGCCCGCGCCGAAGAGGTGCGCGCCTCCACGCTTTTTCGCGATGCGCTCTCGGATACGGTCGCCTGGCCCGCGCCGCGCTACATGCTGACCATGGCGCTGCTACTGCTGGGCCTGTTGGGGGCGGCAACGCTCTTTTCGGGCAATCTGACGCTGACGCTCTGGACCGCGGGCGGTATCACCGGGTCGCTCAGCCTTCTGGCGCTCGCAGCTTACGGGCTGCGCCTGCTGGCCCGGCGCCTGCGCCCCGTGGCGCGCAGGCGCCCCGCACTCAGCTGGGCGCTGGGTGCCATCGGCGGGCCTGGCACCACGGCGGGGCCTGTCATGCTTTCGCTGGGGCTCGGGCTGTCGGTGCTCGCCGCCGTCTCACAGGTTGACGGCAATCTGCGCAGCGCCATTGACCGCGACCTGCCCGAGCGCGCCCCCTCCTATTTCTTCGTCGATCTGCAGCGCGACCAGATGCCCGGCTTTCTGGAGCGCATGGACAGGGATCCGGCGGTAAGCGCGGTCGAACAGGCCCCGATGTTGCGCGGGATCATCACAAGGATCAACGACCGCCCCGCCGAGGAGGTTGTGGGCAGTCACTGGGTGCTGGAGGGCGACCGCGGGGTCAGCTATGCCGCCGCCCTGCCCGAAACCACGGACCTGACCAGCGGCAGCTGGTGGAGCGAGGATTATACAGGCCCGCCACAGGTCAGTTTTTCGGCGGGCGAGGCGGAGGAGATGGGCCTCGCGCTGGGCGACAGGATCACCGTGAACATCATGGGGCGCGACATCACGGCCGAGCTTACTTCGTTGCGCGAGGTGGATTTCTCCACCGCCGGCATGGCCTTCATCATGGTGATGAACCCGACCGCGCTGGAAGCGGCACCGCATTCCTTCATCGCCACCGTCTATGCCGAGGAAGCGGCGGAGGCAGCGATCCTGCGGGATGTGGCGGCGGCCTATCCCAATGTTACCGCCATCCGCGTGCGAGACGCGATCAGCCGGGTGTCCGATCTGCTGGGCGGGCTGGCGGCGGCCATCT